>JAAEOR010000001.1 GCA_024222895.1 Hyphomicrobiales bacterium
CAGCCCCTGCGGCCAGCAGCAGCACCCCTGCCCTGCCGAGTATCCCGGACAACATCAGGCCGCCTCCCTGTCGTCATAGACATCAGGCTCGGAGACACCGGCCGGCGTGTTGGTGTACTGCCGCAGGATGACGGCAACGATCCCAAAGATGATCATGAGGACACCTGACACCCGCTCGCTCATGACCTGCGGAATATAGGTCTGCAGAACGCCTATGATGGCGAGCGCAGTCCCGAGTGCGCGGGTGCGGTTACCTTTGATTCTGGCGATGAGCCTTTTCAAAATGGCCATATCGAACCCCATAGGTTTTCGAAGAATTCGCGAAAGTAGATCCCCGCCCCCATGAGTGCGGCACCAACCCCGGCCGCGACGCCCAGGTCGCCGCCGGCCTTTGGTTTTTCCGGCGGTTTCGATGGCTCGAATGACTGCAGATCCTTGTCGATCTTTTCAGCCAATTCGCGCTCAGTTAGAGGATCTGGCTTTGGTTTGGGTTTCGGGACAGGCACAGGCGCAAGCGATGGTTGTGTCATGTCGAGTGCGTGCTTTCGAACGTCAGCGACACGCCGCGACCAACCCCGGCCAAACGTGTCCCAAAGCCGTTTGCCCTTGCTCTTGATGCGTTTCATGAAGGCAAGCCGCGCGTCGCAAAGGCGATTGATAATGTCCCCCGCCGGCAACTTTCGAGCGGCCGCTATTGTCGCCGGCCCGATCCGGCCGTCTTTGCTGACACCCAGGACGCTTTGCAGGTATTTGGCAGCGCGGGAAGGCCCCGAGTTAACGGCAAAATCGAAGACGGTATAATCGACGCCATCCGGCAATTCCGCGCCGTGAACTTGATCCCAATACTGCCGGCGATAAACAGTACCTGCCTGCTCGATCGTCAGTTTTTTGAGATCCGAAACGATGCCGTTCGCCTTCACATAGCGGCGGAAGGTCGCCAGCGTGATACCTTTGTTTGTTGCACCACCGGGATCCTTGGGATGGTTGACGAAGCCGCCCTCATGCTTGAGCACAAGCGGCAACGCCCGCGGAAAGTTGCGGTTCATGATTTCACCTGTTTTGTTGGTGGTTTCGGTTTGGTAGTCGAGCGGCTGTGTCGGCGTCAGCCGATGATAAAACCGCGGCTACGGCCGGACGCCGCGACCGAGTAGTGAACTTTCATCCAGATCGCATCGACCTGAGGTAGCCCTGCAAAAATCGTGGCACCGACGTTCAAATTCATCGACAGTAGCGCCTGGAATGTGGATGCATTGATATCAGCGGCCGACCAGGTAAGCCCCCAAAGTTCGGCAGCACCGCCATAGTCGTAATCAACAAAGGCCGCGGTCACCACTGGCGCGCCGGCCTCAAGGTCATTCGACAGCGTAGAACTGTCCTTACCAATGAGGACATGCGTGATGGACGCGACCGGGACGGGTCCGCCGACGTCCAAGCTGTCCCGAACCTGAAACCGCGCTTCGATGCCTTCAATCGTCGCATTGGCCGGGATGGCAAATCCAAAGTCAGAGGCAACGAGATAGTTCAGCTGCGTGTTTTTAGTGTTGGAACTGCTGCTGGCGTTTGTACCGTCATCGGCCGTAACGTTGCCGGGATTGCTCCATGCAGCGGTGCCAACGCCCGTGACACTTGCACCAGCCCCTGCGATTACCCAACCGGTGTCAACCATTGTTGATGCGCCTCACGCCTGCAGGACACTTGCCGCGCTTAAGGCCGGCGACAAGTGTCCGCTTTTCAGCATTCGTCAACGGGTGATCGAACATCGACCGGTTGACCAGGACTTTGTGCGAGCCTGTTTTCTCCAATGCCTTGAAGATCCGGATTCGCTGCTTTTCGGTGTGATCCGTCCAGATCAGGCGAAGCGTGCTCAACAGCCAGCTGCTGCCGGGTAGACCCTCATTTTCAGCCTCGATAATGCCGTCGATGATCTGGTCGACGGTCATTTTCGGATTTGATTTCAGCTTCCCCCACGCCCACAAGATGCCGTCGCACGTCTCCGGATCTCCGCCGTGTTTTTCAAACGCACGGACATAGCGCCGGACAAATTCCTTGCCGGTGATCTTCATGTTTTTTCCACTTCAAGCTGGATCACGGCGTGCTTGATGTCAGTGTTACTGTCGACGTTGAACATCAGAACATCGCCCTTGCTGACTGAAGTGGTCCAGTTGGTCAGGTTCGTATCTGAGGAACTGACACCGCTGGAAATCGACACCGGCGTCGTGTCCGTGATCGAATTTGCATCGGTCGGCGGAAAGCTTGCAGCGGGTACTTTCCAGATATCGACGGCAATGCTGCCAGTCTCATTGCCCAATGCCGTCGCGGCCTTGATATCGCAGTCAAACGGCACCACCACAAAGACCTGTTCGCCGGCTGCAATGGCCGACCCGCCGCCGTCGAACTCGGCTCCTATTGATGCCGTTTTGACATTCGCCGACGTGACATCCGCCCCGGCTTCTATACCGGTAAGTTTGGTTTTCTCAGCGTCGGTGAATGCGTTTGTGTCGGCCTCCGCTTCATAAGCGGCCTTGATCTCGGCACCGGTCTGGTCGGCCGTCGCACCGTCTTCGACATTGATCGCCGTGCGCAAAGCGG
>JAAEOR010000002.1 GCA_024222895.1 Hyphomicrobiales bacterium
ACTTGCCTGCGGCGACACAAGGTGCCCGGCCGTGCGATCGTAGCGCCAGACGTCCTGGCCCTTGAGGCGGGTACCTCCCCAATACCGATCGATCCCGTTGAGCGTCACATGATCCGAAGTGCCACCCAGAACCGCTCTGCCGGCGTCGGTGAGCGAGAGCCGGCTGGAACGCAGTCGCTCGACCCGGTCCGCCACATCGGTAAACCGTTCCGCGCCTGCGAGCAGGGGGTTCGGCGCCGCGAGCAGATCGTCAATGACGGCGAAGAAACTGAAGTCACCCATGAAGGCCGCCTCCTCCCGCGCCAGAACCTCCGGGAACAGCCGTAGCGGCTCGCTCACCCCATTTGCCACGGCGGCCAGCGCGGTCGCCTCGGTCCGGCTGAGACCGTTCCGCCCGGGAAGTTCCTCAAGGAAACGGCGGAGCGCCGGCCCAAGGAACGCAAAGCCGGCCGGTGGCTGGGCAACGCGTTTCGCGATTGGCCTTGGCGAGTCGGAGGCAAGGTCAGACCAGACATTGGCGGCCAGCGCAAGGTCGCCGGCTTCGACCGGACGTGCACGGTCGGCAAATCTCAGAACCGTATCGGGCCGCTGATGCCCGAGGAAGTCGTCAGCCTGGATCAACGTCACCCCTTCAAG
>JAAEOR010000003.1 GCA_024222895.1 Hyphomicrobiales bacterium
CACGTAGGGTGGAATAGGCGTGCGCCCCAATACTTAATAAATACAGCACAACCCCTCGCGTACGCCGTATTCCACGCGTAACGGTGGATAAGCAATGCGCTATAAACTGAAGAAATGGTGGAATACGCTTCGCTATTCCACCCTACAGCGCCTGTCCTCACTCTCCGTTCCGCAACAGTGCCGCGATCTCGGCGTAGCCGCGCGCCTCGGCATGGGCAAGCGGGGTTACGTCGTCGCGATCGGGGATCGACCGGTCGGCCCCGGCGGTAACCAGGGCGTCGACCGTTTCTACATGCGCCGGGCCGCCATCGCCCAGCACCACCGCCTCCATCAGTGCAGTCCAGCCGAGATTGTTGACGTGGTCGAGCGGGGCGCCACCGGCGATCAGGCGGCGGACCACTTCATGGTGACCGAGATGGGCAGCGGCGATCAGCGCGGTGCCGTCATAGCGGCTGGTGATCAGATCGGCGCGATTGCCGAGGTCGATGGCAAGCTCAACCATCTCCGGGTCGTCGGCGACTGCTGCGATGGTCACCACGTCGTAGCGCCCGTTCTCCAGTGCGTTCATGTCGGCCCCCGCCTCGGCCAGCGCGCGCAGGGCGTCGTCGTTCGACGCGAAGGCGGCGACATGGGCGGGCGTGCGGCCCGCATCATCGCGGGCGTTCATATCGGCGCCGGCGGCGGCCAACTCCGTGATCGCGGCTGCATCGCCTCCGTGCGCGGCCCGGTGCAGGCCCTCATAAGCGGAGATCTGGGTGGCGGATGGCGGTGTCTGTGCCGAGGCAGTGGAGACGGTCAGCAGGAGCCCGGCAATAGTCCGGAGCACTGGTAACCTCCTGTGGGGCGCGAGCCTGTCTGGTCTGTGCGGGAGGCATAACACTCGCTCTTTGCGGGCCGAAAGCACATCCACTCTACCTGAACGCTTCAGTCTGTCAGAGGCTGCCGCCATCCTCAGTAGATGAAGGCACGGTGCCCGGCTTCTCCGGCCCGTTGTCGAAGGCGGCGATCAGGTCATCAAGACGCCCCGACAAGACGTTGAGATCCACATCGCCGTCGATACCGGCAACCCGCCCGGCCGGGTGATATTGCCAGATCACCCAGTCTTGGTGCGTGGGCCATTTGTCCC
>JAAEOR010000004.1 GCA_024222895.1 Hyphomicrobiales bacterium
CCGACAACACGACATACGGGTACAACGCCACCGCCGATCGGGAGGTGTTCGACTTCGACGTCAATGAGGCGCCAGTCTTAACGATTCTCGACGCCGGCGGCATCGATACACTGGACCTGTCAGGCGACACCGCAACCCGGGCACGTCGTCCTCAATATGACTCCGATGGCAACTTCCTGGGATGGGAGGATGTCTCTTCGAGCTACGTGCGAATCATCGATTTGCGCGAAGGCGCCTATTCCTCGACTCACGGCATGTCCAAAAACCTCGGCATTGCCTTCGGAACGGTCATCGAAAACGCCATCGGCACGAGATTCAATGACATCCTTGTCGGCAACAGCGTGGCAAACACGCTCCAGGGCGGCGCGGGCGACGACATCATCGACGGCGGCGCCGGCCCAGACACGCTGGATGGCGGCGCCGGCGATGACCGGATCGTCTATGACGGGTCCGACGTGTCGGCTGCCGGCGGCGCCAACAATGCGGGCGGCGATACGCTTGTCGTCGATGGCGCGGCGGCGGTTGATCTGTCGAAAGCCGACCAGACCAGCGGCGATACGGCGAACGTAACCGGCTTCGAGAATGTCGACGCCAGCGGTTCGAGCAACGCGGTTAACCTGACCGGTGACGGCAACGCAAACGTTCTTTCCGGCGGCTCGGGCAACGACACCATCGACGGCGGCGCCGGCGCAGACACGTTGGATGGCGGCGCCGGCGACGATCGGATCGTTTATGATGGGTCGGATGACACAGTCGACGGTGGCGCCAACGATGCCGCTGGCGACACGCTTGTCGTCAATGGTGTCGCGACAGTCGATCTGTCGAAGGCGGACCAGACCAGCGGCGACACGGCGACTGTCACAGGCTTCGAGAATGTCGACGCCAGCGGTTCAGCTGCTACGGTTAACCTGACCGGCAACGGCAACGCCAACAGGCTGACCGGGGGCTCCGGCAACGACACCATCGATGGCAGCGGCAGCGCGGACACGTTGAACGGCGGAGCCGGCAACGACCGGATCGTCTATGACGGGACTGATGACACAGTCGATGGTGGCGCCAACGATGTGGCTGGCGACACGCTTGTCGTCAATGATGGTGCAACGATCGACCTGTCGCAGACGGACCAGTCCACCGGCGACTTGGCCGAACTCACCGGCTTCGAGAATGCCGACGCCAGCAGTTCGAGCGAGGCGGTCAACCTCAAGGGCGACGGCAACGCAAACGTTCTTACTGGCGGCTCGGGCAACGACACCATCGATGGCGGCGCCGGCGCGGACACTCTCGACGGCGACGCTGGCGATGACCGGATCGTCTATGACGGGGTTGATGACACAGTCGATGGTGGCGCCAACGATGCGGCTGGCGACACGCTTGTCGTCAATGGTGCTGCGACCATCGATCTGTCGAAAACCGACCAGACCAGCGGCGACGCGGCGAACGTAACCGGCTTCGAGAATGTCGACGCCAGCGGTTCAAGCGACGCGGTTAACCTCAAGGGCGACGGAAACGCCAACAAACTGTCCGGCAGCCTGGAGAACGACACGATCAACGGCGGCTCAAGCAACGACACCGTCGACGGCGGCGCCGGCGCGGACACGCTGGATGGCGGCGCCGGCGATGACCGGATCGTCTATGACGGGTCCGACGTATCGGTTGCCGGCGGCGCCAACAATGCTGGTGGCGATACGCTTGTCGTCAATGGCGCGGCGACGGTTGATCTGTTGAAAGCCGACCAGATCAGCGGCGACACGACGACTGTCACAGGCTTCGAGAATGTCGACGCCAGCGGTTCAAGCGACGCGGTAGACCTCAAGGGCAACGGCAACGCCAACAGGCTCACCGGCGGCTCCGTCAACGACACCATCGACGGCCGCGCCAGCGCGGACACGTTGAACGGCGGAGCCGGCAACGACCGGATTGTCTATGACGGGTCCGACGTGTCGGTTGCCGGCGGCGCTAACAATGCTGGTGGCGATACGCTTGTCGTCAATGGCGCGGCGACGGTTGATCTGTCGAAAGCCGACCAGACCAGCGGCGACACGGCGAACGTAACCGGCTTCGAGAACGTCGACGCCAGCGGTTCAGCTGCTACGGTTAAACTGACCGGCAACGGAAACGCCAACAGGCTCACCGGTGGCTCCGGCAACGACACGATCGATGGCAGCGGCAGCGCGGACACGTTGAACGGCGGAGCCGGCAGCGACCGGATTGTTTATGATGGGTCCGACGTGTCGGTCGCCGGCGGCGCTAACAATGCTGGTGGCGATACGCTTATCGTCAATAGCGGGGCGACCATCGACCTGTCGAAGTCCGACCAGACCAGCGGCGACACGGCGAGCGTAACCGGCTTCGAGAACGTCGACACCAGCGGTTCAAGCGACGCGGTCAACCTCAAGGGCGACGGCAAAGCAAACGTTCTTACCGCCGGCTCGGGCAACGACATCATCAACAGCGGTTCCGGCGCCGACACGCTGGATGGCGGCAAGGGCAGCGATGACCTGAAGGGCGGCAAAGGCGACGACTATCTGTCCGGAGGCAAAGGAAAGGATCGACTGAGCGGGAGTAGCGGGGACGACACGCTCGAAGGGGGCTCCGGTGGCGACTTGCTCAACATAAGCAGCGGAAAGGACAAACTCACCGGTGGCGGTGGACGGGACGCCTTTGTTTTCGCAAAGCGAGACAGCGGCACCGACAAGGTCATGGATTTTACGAACGGTAAGGACAAGATCGACCTCACCGATTTCGGTTTTTCCAGCAAGTCCCGTGCGCTATCGAAGTTCCGGGATGCCGGCCAGGACAATGACAAGGTCTTTTTTGAGGCCAAGGGCACGGAGGTGAAGGTCTATGGTATCGACCTTGACCAGGTCGGTGGCGCGGATCTGATCGTCTGAGACCGACCTTCTCCTGGATCGTCTCCGGCGTCAATCGCGAATTGACCACGGAGGTGTTTGCTGATGAAACGCTTTGGGCCGATGCTGGTATTCTCGTCCTGCAGAAGGAGATCCTTGATCCGATCAACATCGCTGCCGCTGCAGCGGCGAGAGAGCGCGGGCTGCGGATTTGCCTGAACGCCGCGCCGGCGCGGCCTTTGCCGGGGGAACTGGTCAGCCTGGTCGACATCATCGTCGTCAACGCCATCGAGGCCGAAGTCTATAGCGGCGTGGCGGTCGAAGATCTCGCATCGGCTGGTCGCGCCGCCGATGCCCTCGCCCAAACCTATCCGGCTGCGATCGTCACGGCCGGTGGCCACGGCCTTGCCACTGCCGCCCAAGACGGCGCCGCGTTCTGCCTACCGGCGAAGAACGTCGAGCTCGTTTCGACCCACGGGGCCGGCGATGTCTTTGTCGGCACGCTCTGCGCCGCGCTCGCCGGTGGCGACGACCTGCGGGCCGCCTGCGAAACGGCGAACGCCCGCGCCGCCGAGCATGTGGTAAAGCCAACCGGGCAATGACAATCGCTTCAGGAGGAACACACTATGTCTGAGATCTGCCCCCGCCCGTTGCATCACATCGGCGTCACCGTATCCGATATGAAAAAGGCCATCAGCTTCTATGAGGAGGTTTTTGGATACAGGCTGTTTACAGGCCCCGTAGAACTGACGCGCGAAGGCGACATGCGCGGGCAGTTGGAGAACGTGCTCGGTCCAGGCTTCCGGAAGCTGAAGATCGCACACCTTTCGACCGGTACTGGCGTCGGCCTGGAGCTGTTTGAGCCGATCGACCCACCGTTCGAACGCCAGGAAGATGACGTCGCCTATTGGAAGAGCGGTACAACCCACTTCTGCGTCACCGACCCGGACATTGAAGGCATGATTGCGCGGATCGAAGCAAACGGCGGCAAGCAATTATCCGAGATCTGGGACGACCGTCCGCCGCTCGGCAAATACTTCATGGTCTATTGCCAGGATCCGTTTGGCACGTTGATCGAGGTACACACACACAGCTACGAGATTGTCCAGGGTTGGCGCTAGCTGTACCTACCCCTCTAAATGCGCCGGGAACGGCAGCGCAGGAACAGCGAGAGTGACGTGTTGTCATGGCCGACGGAACGATGACCGGGGTCGGTCACCCTGCCGCTGCTGTCATGCATCCAACACAACCACCTTGGTCAGGTGCCGCGGTGCGGTTGTGTCGAGGCCCTTGCGCTGAGCCACGTGTTCGCCAAAAAACTGCAATGCCGGCAGAAGGGTCAGCGGCAAGTGATCGACCGGCCCGGTGGCGCCCAGATACAGGCTGTTGGCGTCCGACTCCGATGCCTCCGACCCGGCACCATCCAGGCCGATCACCGCGCCGCCCTTGGCCAATACGTCCGACAACACACTCTCCTCGTCGGCTCGAGTCGGCGGATTGAACAGCATCAGGGCGACGACGCGCTCGTCGACCAGGCTGATCGGTCCATGCCGGTATTCGAGCGGATGAAAGGCCTGTGAGAAGCTGAGACTCATTTCCTGAAGCTTCAGGCAGGCTTCGAGGGCAATTCCGTAGAGCTCGCCGCCACCAAGGAACACAGCGTGCGAGCGGTTGTCGAAGGCGCCGAGTTTCGCCTTCGCGAACTGTTCCAGCAAGGCAGCTGCCGGCTCTTGGAACCCCGGAGCGAACGGCACCCCCGCCAGGGCCATCCCGGCCATCAGCATCAGGCTTGCCGACGACGTCATGACGATGCCTTCCTCCGGATGCGTCTCGAAGTAGATCGTACGATCGGAGTTGCCGGCCAGACCGCAGGGCGATGCGCAGGTGAGGCTAATGACTTCGCTGCCGCGCTGCCGGCTTGCCGCGGCTGCATTGACGGTCTCGGTGGTCTCGCCGCTTCGCGACAGGGCGATGACCTTGAGATCGGATGGCTGCCGGTCCGTGTACGAATTCGGGCGGCTCAGCCACTCGCCGGCGGGCGCGGCGATGGCGTCATAGCCTTTGCTGTTCAGGATCGCCGCGATCGAAAGCGCCAGATTGTAGCTGGTGCCGCAGCCAATTACGACGTATCGGCTCGACCGATCGGTCATCGGGTCCGGCAGCTC
>JAAEOR010000005.1 GCA_024222895.1 Hyphomicrobiales bacterium
AGGCTTGACGACGTTGCGGGCATGCCACCCGCAACGATCAGCCATCGGCCCGAGGCCCGGGTGGTCCGCCAGCAAAGGAGCCGGCCGAATCGACGATCGCCCTTCAGAAGGCGACAGGTACCCGCGTCGCATCGGGTCTCCTGACGGTGCTCGATCGACGTCCTGCTGTCCGTCATCATTGCCAACGAGCCGTACCGGAAAACCGACGAGACGGTGCTTTCCAAAGCACCATGGCCTGCCCGGGACTGAAGGTTTTGCAACGGCGCCAACCTTGGCTTGTCGGGCTCAGGAGAGTGTACTAGCGTGACCTCCACAAAAACTCAGGGAGGATAGACACATGCATCTGAGATTGACCACGATGCTTCTCGCCGGCGCCACGGCGATCGGTATGATGACCGGCGGAGCGGCTGCCCAGACCGAACTCCGAATGACCTGGTACAATGACGGCATCGAGGGCGAGGTCATGCGTGACCTGCTCGACCGTTTCGAGGCAGAAAATTCCGACATCAAGGTTGTCCTCGACGTTGTTCCATATAAGGCGATCATCGAAGGTTTGCCGGTGCAACTGGCCGCCGGCGAGGGACCGGACATGGCCCGCGTCACCGACCTTGGCGGTCTGGCCGAGTACTATCTCGACCTGACCCCTCACATCTCCGACGCTGCCTATTGGGAGGAGAATTTCGCTCCCTTTCTGAAGTGGCTTCGCCCGAGCGCCGACAGCACGGCGATTTCCGGTTTCATGACCCAGCTCACCGTCACCGGGCCTTACGTCAACAAGACCCTGTTCGAACAGGCCGGCGTCGACCTGCCTGGCGAGGGTGCGACCTGGGATGACTATGCCACCGCGGTCAACGAGGTTGCCTCAAAACTCGAAATCCCGATTCCGATGGCATGGGACCGTTCGGGTCACCGCGTCTCGGGCCCGGCGATCGCAATGGGCGCGAAGATGTTTGACGCCGATGGCGAGCCGGCCCTGGTCGATGACGGCCTGAAGGCCATGGCCCAGCGCCTGTATGATTGGCATCAGGACGGCACCATGGCCAAGGAGCTGTGGGGCTCGGTGTCCGGCTCGACCTATCTCGGCGCCAACGAGGATTTCGCCAACGCCCAGGTGGTGATGTACATGAGCGGTTCCTGGCAGATTCCGCAATTCGCCGACAAGATCGGCGATGCTTTTGACTGGTGGGCGGTTCCTGCACCCTGCGGACCGGCTGCATGCACCGGCATGCCCGGTGGCGCGGCGCTTGTGGCGCTCAAGGACACCGATCATCCGGCCGAAGTCGGCAGGGTGATGGACTTCCTGAGCCAGGAAGATGTGCTGGCCGAGTTCTATGCCCGGACGCTGTTCATACCGGGTCATCTTGGCCTGGCCGAAAAGGGGGTGGATTTCGACACCGACGATCCCCGGGCCAAGCACGCGCTGTCGACCTTCGCCGGCGCTGTCCCGACCATCTCACCGGTAGCGTTCGACCTGCAGGGCTACGTGTTCAACCGCGTGATGTTCAACGCACTGATCTCGCGGCTTGGCGAGGCGATCGTTGGTGAAATGAGCCTCGATGATGCCTTTGCCCGCATGGAGACCGACGTCGAGCAGCAGATCGCCGAAAAGGAACGCGGCGGCTGATGATCGGTTCCGGACTGAAGCGGCCTCGGGCGGGTGATCCGTCCGGGGCCGCAGACTGATTCTGGATAGCGGCCGGTCCGTGTGACATGACCACGACGGACGACCAGATCTACACCGAGCGCGCCAATCCTGTCGTTGCCGCCGGTCGTCTGCTATTCAACGTCTTCGAGGCACCGTTCAAGCTGCTGCAGCGGTTGCTTGGCATCGGTTCGATGCCGTACGTCTTCCTGATCCCGAACCTGATTTTCTTCGGGATGTTCGTCATCATCCCGCTGTTCATAAATTTCGGCTATTCGGTTACCGGCGGCACTAACCTCTACCTCACCGAACGCCCCTATGTCGCTGGGGAGCAGTACGGCTTCCTGCTGGACTGCGAGTCTTTTGTCGAACCGGGCTCGTGCCGCGAAGATAGGTTCTGGCGGGGCATCTACAACACAATTACCTTCGTGTTTTTCCAGCTGACCTCGATGGTGCTGTTCGCGCTGATAACCGCGCTGATCCTCAACCGCGACATTCGCGGGCGCGGTTTCTTCCGCTCGGTCTTCTTCTTCCCGGTTCTGTTGTCGCCGGTCGTGGTGGCGCTGATCTGGAAATGGATTTTGCTGCGCGACGGCCTGCTCAACGCCGGTCTGCAGGCGGTCGGGATCGACAAGATCCTCTTCTTCGTCGATCCGGGATGGGCGATGTTCTGGTCGGTGTTCGTCTCCGTGTGGGCCCATATGGGGTTCTACACGCTGATCATTCTGGCTGGCCTGCAGGCGATACCTCCCGATCTCTACGAGGCGGCGGAAATGGACGGTACCAGCCGCGAAAGAGTGTTCTGGCGCATCACCCTGCCGCTCCTGTGGCCCAATCTGCTGGTGGTCATCGTATTGGCGCTGATCAAGTCGGTGCAGATCTTCGACGAGGTATTCGTGCTGACCGGCGGCGGGCCCGGCACCGCGACCCAGTTCATTGTCCAGTACATCTACACCACCGGCTTCACCAACCAGGTACAGAATTTCGGACTGGCGGCGGCCGCCTCGGTCGTGCTTGGCGTGGTCCTTTTCGCCCTCACCGTACTCCAGATTTTTGCCACGCGGCGAAAGGACGAGGCGTGAGATGACGGCGACATCAGGCCTCCAGGGTACCTCGATCCGTGGCTTCCTGACGGCCAGGCGCCAGCGCAACTGGCACTGGACCGACACCTTCACCTACATCTATCTGATCCTCGGCCTGCTTTTGATGTTCGTGCCGGTCGTGTGGCTGGTTCTGTCGAGCTTCAAGACGCCGGCCGGGCTTCTGGAGTTCCCGCCGACCTTCCTGCCGCTGGGACAGATCGAAGCCGAGGTTGAGGGTCACGACAAGCCGCTGCCACTCTTCAAGGTCACCATGGAAGATGGCAGTGAGCGAGAGCTTGCCCAGATCAGGCGGGTCGGGATCGTCGCGCAGATGGTCGATCCGGCCGAGCCTGATGTCCGCATCGATGTGCCAATCGCCAACCGCGAGCCGATCCGCGAGTTCCGGCTCGCGGTCGAAAACTACAGCAAGCCGCTGGAGCGCTTCAGTTTCCTGACCTACTTCAAGAACTCGTTCGTCGTCACGATTGCCGCCACGATAGTGACGCTCATCATCAATTCGATGGCAGCCTATGGTCTGTCGATCTACGAGTTCAAGGGGCGGAATCTGGCCATGCTGTTCGTGATCGGCACGCTGATGATCCCGATCACGATCATCCTCGTCCCGACCTATCTGGTGGTCACCCAGCTCGGCATGATCAATTCGCTCTGGGGGGTGATCCTGCCCGGGGCGGCAACGCCGACGGGCGTATTCCTGCTGCGCCAGTACATGCTCACCATTCCCCGTGATCTGATCGAGGCGGCGCGCATGGACAAGGCAAGCGAATGGTCGATCTACTGGAAGATCGTCATACCGTTGTCGCTTCCGGCCATAGCGGTTCTGGCAATCTTCTCAATAATCTGGCGCTGGAACGACTTCCTCTGGCCCCTCGTCGTCCTCAATCGCAGTGAAGTCTACACCCTCCAGGTCGGCCTCAACGCATTCCAGGGCGAGCTTGACGTGCAGTGGCACTTCGTCCTCGCCATGACCGTGGTCACGCTGATTCCGGTCGTGGTCGTCTTCTCTTTCTTGCAGCGCTTCATCACCACGGGCATCGCCAGCACGGGGATGAAATGAGCAGCCGGAAGCCGACGATCCTGTTCGATCCGTTTCCCCGCAACGAGGAGATGGTGTTCGACGAGGCGGTCGCTTCCGAACTGGCGGAACTCTCCAATCTGGTCACCCATTTCGGATCGCGGGCGCCGGACGAGCTCGTCGACGACATCCTGCCGGAGGTCGATATCATCGTCGGGCAGACGGCCATGCCCAAGGAGCGTCTCGAGCGCGCGCCGAACCTCAAGGCGATCCTCAACGTGAAAGCCAATTGGGAACCCAATATCGATTATGTCGAGGCCCAGAGCCGCGGCATCTATGTGCTCTCGGCGGCGCCAGCCATGGCCCCCGCGGTTGCCGAAGCCTGCATCGGCTACGCCATCGCCCTCGGCCGCAGGACCGTGGAGGCGCATGACAAATTCCGTCTCGGCAAGGAGAAATACGGGATCGCGGGCAATCGCAGCGCCTATAGCCTTTTCGGCGCCAAGGTGGGGCTGCTGGGGTTCGGCAATCTCGGTCGCGCACTGGTGCCCCTGCTGGAGCCGTTCGGATGCAAGGTGTCGGTCCATGATCCGTGGCTTTCGAATGCTTATCTGCAATCCGAGGGCGTGACCCCGCTTGAACTTGACGATCTCCTCTCGACCAGCCGGTTTCTGTTTATTCTTGCCGGCGTGACCGTTGAAAATGAGGGCTTTGTCGACAGAGCAAGGCTGGAGCAGGTGCCGGAGGATGCGGCGGTCATTCTGGCCAGCCGGGCCGAGGTCACTGACTTCGATGCTTTGATTGATCTGGCATCGCAGGGCAGATTCCGCGCCGCCATCGACGTCTTTCCGGAAGAGCCGGTGCCGGCCGACGCCCCTTTCCGTAGCGCCCCCAATATTCTCTTCACCGCCCATCTCGCCGGAGGCCTTCATTTCTCCTATGCCGGGATTCGGGACATGATGATGGACGACATCCGCCAGATCCTGGCCGGGCGCGCACCGCTTCGCATGCAGCGTGCCGAACCCCTCCAGGCGGCGCTGATGCGCTCGCGATAGGCGCGACCGCGGGAGACCCGAAAAATCACCGAGATCACCCTTCGCAACCTGTTCAAGAGCTACGGTGACACGGAGGTCATCCACGGTGTCGACCTCACTGTCGATAGCGGCGAGTTTCTGGTTCTGGTCGGCCCATCCGGTTGCGGCAAGTCAACCCTGCTGCGGATCATTGCCGGACTTGAGGACATCACCAGCGGCGAGTTGCTGATCGACGGCGAGGACGTCAGCCGCGTTCCGGCCTCCGAACGCGGCCTGGCGATGGTGTTCCAGTCCTACGCGCTCTATCCCCATATGAGCGTCTACAAGAACATGGCGTTCGGGCTGGAGAACCGGCGCATGCCGCGCGCCGAGATCGATCAGAAAGTGTCCGAAGCCGCCGACATCCTTCAGATCACCGAATATCTTGGCCGACGGCCGAAGGCGCTATCCGGTGGTCAGCGGCAGCGCGTGGCGATCGGCAGGGCCATCGTGCGGGAGCCCAAAGCCTTCCTGTTCGATGAGCCGCTCTCCAATCTCGACGCCGAACTGCGGGTCACGATGCGCAAGGAACTGGCCGCCCTGCACAACAAGATAGGCGGCACCATGATCTATGTGACCCACGACCAGACCGAGGCGATGACGCTGGCCGACAAGATCGTGGTCCTGAACAAGGGCCATGTCGCCCAGGCCGGACGGCCGCTCGACCTCTACAACCAGCCGCGCAATCTGTTCGTGGGCGGCTTCATCGGCTCGCCACACATGAACATGGTCGAGGCCACGGTCGAACAGGCGGGCGAGAATCAGACGGTGCTTCAGGCCGGGCGCAACACGCTGAGCCTGCCCGGTCTGGCCGGGCTCAATGCCGGCGACCAGGTCACGGTGGGGTTTCGTCCCGAACATGTCCAGGTCGCCAGTGGCGCTGATACCGACCTCAACGCCACGGTCGAACATGCCGAACAGCTCGGCGGCGAGACCTACCTTTATTGCGCCGTCGAAGGACTGCCGCAACTCACCGTTCACCAGATCGGTCAGGTTCCGGTGTCCCGCGGCGAGGCTCTCCCCCTGCGGTTCGATCGCCAGCAGGTGCATGTCTTCGATTCCAACGGAATTGCGCTGGTCAACGGCTTCACGAACTTGCCGTCGGAAGTTTTGCGCACCGGCACCGCAACCCGATCGTCGACATGAGCCCTCCCAGACTCGCCGTTATCGGGATCCCGTGCTACATCGCCTCCCGGGTCTCAGTTCATGCCGACCGCGCGCTGCAGCGATTTGTCCAGGTGGTCGGCCATGGCACGGCCGGCGGCCTCCTCATCGCCCGCGTCAATAGCATCGAGAATAGCCATGTGTTCGATCATCGCCGGGCGCGTGCCGGTGAAGCGCGGGGTAACGCTCATGCGGCTCAGGCGCAGTTGATTGTTCACCTTCTCGTAGATTTCGATGATGACGGGATTGTCAAACACCGAGACGATCGCGAAATGAAGGTCTTCGTCCAGAAGCATGCGCTCACGGGCGAACAGGGCGCTTTCCTCTGCCGTGCTCGGATTGCGCCCGATGATTTCCCGGGTGTGCTCACGGTTCTTGGCCAGTAGGTCAGGCTGTCCCAGGCGCGCGAAGGTACGCGCAGCCGGGACCTCGATGAGTTCTCTCAGCTTGTAGACATCGCCCAACTCCCTGGCGTCGATCTCGCGCACCAGAACACCGCGCTGGGGGATCAGAGATACAATCGCCTCCGCCTCGAGTCTCTTCAGCGCCTCGCGCATAGCGCCGATGGAGGTGTCGGTTTGTTCGCAGAGTTCGCGCTGCGACACCATCTGCCCGGGTTTCAGCCGGCGTTCCGACAGCAACTTCATGAACCGCTCATAGGCGATATCCCGTAGCACGGGCTTTGGCCGCTGCAGCCGCTGGGCCCGCACCGAGTCGAGGGATGACGTCTCATCGTGTGGCGTGGACATCGGTCGTCAATGGTCTTGCCTTGGTGTCGCCGTCGAACCGAGCAACCGTTTCATTTCTTGTAATTCGGCGTCAGCCACCGATTGCATTGGCCGACTCGTCCATGCGACCCTTGTATTATTGACACAAACTGGCCGCTCTGGCAATTCAGTTGGCAGCTTAGGTAATATCTTAGACTCTGGGTCGCCCCCGGCGCCTATCAGCACGGGTTTTCGGGCGTCCAGCACCATCGAAAGTGGAAAGCATGGCTCACCCGCGGGCTTTTCGAGGAATCGGGCAAACCGGCCTCAAGATCAGCCAGATGGGTTTTGGCGGGGCGCCGCTGGGAGGGTTTCGCGGCGCCATCGATGAAACGTTGGCGTTGGCAACGGTCCGGGCGGCAGTCGATGCGGGTCTCAACTATTTCGATACCTCGCCCCTCTACGGGTATGGCAGGAGCGAGCTGCGCCTCGGTCAGGTGCTGCGCTTGCTGCCGCGCGACCGGTTCGTTCTTTCCACCAAGGTGGGCCGTTGGTTGAAGCCCCTGGACGAGGCCAAGGTGCCGGCAGACCATCGTCCGGGCGGCTTACCGTTCCAGGCCGAATTCGACTACAGCGCCGCCGGAGCGGAACGATCGCTCGATCAATCGATGATGCGGCTTGGAATCCCGCGTATCGATATTGCGTTCATTCATGATGTCGACGTTTTTACCCACGGCGCGCCGGAGGAGGCGGATCGCCGCTACCGCGAGGCCGTGGAGGGCTGTTATCGGTATCTGGAGCAACTGCGGCGCGATGGCGTGATCGGTGCGATCGGCGTCGGGTTGAATGAGACTGAACGTAGCCTGCGTTTCGCTCGTGACACGGATATCGACTGTATCCTGCTGGCTGGCGACTATACGCTGCTCAGCCAGAAGGCGCTGGATGAACTGCTGCCATTGTGTATGGAGAAGAACATCTCGCTGGTGATCGGCAGCCCCTACAATTCCGGCATTCTGGTTACCGGCCCGGAGGGTGAGCCGAAGTACAACTATAAGCCGGCGCCGCCTGAGATCATCGACAAGGTGCGCCGCATGCAGGCGGTTTGCCGTCGCCACCGGGTGAGTCTCAGCGCCGCCGCGCTCCAGTTTCCGCTGGCCCACAAGGCGGTCGCAAGCGTGATACCCGGAGCCGTCAGCCCGACCGAAGTGCTTGATAATTTCGCGCGGATGGCCGAGGTCATATCGGATGACTTCTGGCGCGAACTGGTGTGCGAAGGTCTGCTGCCGGAGGCAGCGCCGGTGCCGAGACTCGGTGAGTGAGCGGTGTGCGGACCATGACCGTTGAGAGCTATGATTTCATTATCGTCGGAGCGGGCTCCGCCGGCTGCGTCCTCGCCAACCGTCTGACCGAGAGCGGTCGCCATACCGTGTTATTGTTGGAGGCAGGCCCGGCCAGCCACAATCCATGGCTGAAGATTCCGGTCGGCTACTTCAAGACGATCCACAATCCGGCCCTGGGATGGGGCTATCGAACCCGGCCGGAACCGAACCTCAATGGTCGTGAAATCCCCTGGCCGCGCGGTCGGGTGCTGGGCGGTACCAGCGCCATCAACGGCCTGATTTACATTCGCGGCCAGCCTGAGGACTACGACCACTGGCGGCAGCTTGGCAATGTCGGTTGGAGTTTCGACGACGTGCTGCCGTATTTCATGAGGGCTGAGAACCAGGCCGACGACAACACGCCGCTGGATCAGGCGTTTCACGGTCGCGGCGGACCGCTCACGGTCTCCGATGCAGCCGACCGCCACCTACTGTGCGAGGCGATGGTCGAGGCAGCGCGGGAATGCGGTGTCGAACGGGTGGACGACTTCAATGCGGCCCATCAGGATGGCGCCGGCTACTACCAGGTCACCACACGAAATGGCCGCCGCGCCGATACCGCTGTTGCCTATCTGAAACCCGCGCGGCGGCGCCCCAATCTCCATGTAGTCCCGGATGCGTTGGTATCGAAAATCGGGTTTGAGGATGGTCGGGCAGTCCATGTGACATTCACAATGCGTGACCGGAACCACATGGTGGTTGCCAGCCGCGAGATTATCCTGAGCGGCGGCGCGATCAATTCGCCACAGCTGCTGCAACTCTCCGGTGTCGGCAACGGCGGCAGGTTGGCCGATCTCGGCATTCCGGTGGTCGCCCACCGGCCACACGTCGGCCTGAACCTGCAGGACCATCTCCAGGCGCAACTCGTGTGCCGCTGCCGGCAGCCGGTGACCGTCAATGACGATCTTCAATCGCTGACCGGCAAGGCGCGGTTGTTATGGCGCTATGCGACGCAGCGCCGCGGGCCGATGGCCGGCGCTCCGTCTCCCGTCGGCGGCTTCATGAGGAGCCGGCCCGAGGTCGCCACCGCCGATCTTCAATTCTTTCTGATGCCCCTCAGTGTCGCCCGCCCGGGTGTGGTCGATGACTTCCCCGGCTACACGTTCTGCGTCAACCAATCGCGGCCGGAAAGCCGCGGCGAAATCAGCCTTGCCGCCGCCGACGCGACCGCTCCGCCGGACATTCGCCCGAACTATCTCGACGCCGAGGTTGACCGTCAGGCTCTTATCACCGGCGTGCGCCTGTTGCGGCGCCTCTCGTTGGCCGAGTCTTTCATGCCTTATCGCGAGGCCGAGATCCGACCCGGAGACGACGTCGCCAGCGACGACGAAATCCTCGCCTACCTCCGGCGCACCGCAGCGACCATGTATCATCCGGTCGGAACATGCCGCATGGGGGCAGACGATCACGCGGTGGTCGATCCGGAACTCAAGGTCCGCGGCGTAGCCGGTTTGCGTGTGGTCGATGCTTCCATCATGCCGAGCCTCGTCTCGGGCAACACCAATGCGCCCACCGTCATGATCGCCGAGAAGGCCGCCGACCTGATCCTCCAGGCGGCCTGAAGGCCAATGTGCGGCCGGGTGTTCTCGCTAGAGACGCGTTCCACTCTGGGCATCGAACAACAGCACCTGGTCCAGATTCGGGGATAGGCCGATGGTATCGCCCGGGCCGAACGAGCAGCGCTCATTGGATCGGATGCAGAGTTCCTTGCCGCCGATGCGTGAGAAGACCAGTGTTTCAGCACCGGTCGGCTCGATCAGTTCAACATTGCCGTTGAAGTCAGATTGGTTCTCGCCGATGGCAATGTGTTCCGGCCGTACGCCGTAGATCACAGAATCGCCCTCGCGAACCGGCGCGTCCGTGCGGATCGGCAGCGCGACGCCATCGGATGTCTTGACCCCGGCCGTGTCGGCCTCGCGCCGCACCACGCCTTTGATAAGATTGATGCCCGGCGAACCGATGAAGCCGGCCACGAAGGTATTGACGGGATCGTCGTAGATTTCGAGCGGCGCGCCGATCTGTTCGACATTGCCGTTGCTCATGACAACGATGCGGTCAGCCATGGTCATCGCCTCGACCTGATCGTGCGTGACATAGACCGAGGTGGTTTCGAGGCGATTGTGCAGCGCCCTGATTTCAGTGCGCATCTGCACCCGCAACCGTGCGTCGAGATTGGACAGGGGTTCGTCGAACAAGAACACACGCGGTTGGCGCACGATCGCGCGGCCCATAGCCACCCGCTGCCGCTGGCCACCGGACAGCTGCCGGGGGTAACGCTTCAGGAGTTCATCGAGACTCAGGATAATGCTGGCTTGCTTGACCCGCGTTACGGCGGTCACCCGGTCGAACCTCCGGATCTTGAGGCTGAAGCCCATGTTCTCGGTCACCGTCATATGCGGATAGAGCGCATAGTTCTGGAACACCATCGCGATATCGCGCTCCTTGGGTTCCAGCCAGTTGACGATCTCTTCGCCGATGTGGATTTCGCCGTCATCGACACTTTCCAGGCCCGCGATCATTCTGAGCAAGGTTGATTTGCCGCAACCCGACGGCCCGACCAGCACCGTGAACTCGCCATCGTCGATGGAGACATCGACACCATGCAGAACCTCCGTCTCGCCGAAACTCTTGCTGACGTTTTTGATCTCAACAGAGGCCATGGCGTGTCTCTCCTCCCTCAGGCGCCGCTCAGTTGTCGTTCTTGTCAGTGTTGCCGGTGATGACAAAGCCGCCGCCTGATGCGTCAAGCCGGCAGCCGGAAATGAAGGAGGCTTCGTCACCCAGCAGCCAGGCAATCGGAGCCGCTATTTCGTCGGCTTCCGCCGCCCGATGCATGGCGATGGTGGAAGTAATGGCGGCCCGGGCGGCGGGATCGTCACGGACAGCTGAGGTCATATCGGTCAGCGTCATACCGGGCCGT
Source organism: Hyphomicrobiales bacterium (assembly GCA_024222895.1). GTDB lineage: Bacteria > Pseudomonadota > Alphaproteobacteria > Rhizobiales > Kaistiaceae > Bauldia. The sequence continues at coordinate 11,001 of JAAEOR010000005.1, forward strand.
ACAGCATTGACGCGAATGCCGTCCGTCGCGACCTCCTTGGCGAGCCCCATCGTAAAGGCGTCGACGGCGGCCTTGGAGGCGGCATAGTGGCTGGAGCCCGGACGGCCACCAATGGTGGCGGCCATGGACGACACGTTGACGATGGCGCCGCCAGCGCCGCCACCTGCCGTCGACATGCGACGGATGGCTTCGCGGCAACACAACATGGTGCCCACCACATTTGTCTGCATAAGCCGCTGAAGGTCTTCGCCCCTGAACGCCGCGACCGGTGAATGGGCCGTTATACCGGCTGAATTGACCAGAGCGGTCAGCGGGCCGAGTTTGGCGTCGACGGCGCCGAACATGGTTTCAACATCGGCCTCCGACGACACGTCGGCCTTGACGGTCATGGTTCGAGCACCCGTGGCGCTGAGTTCAGCTGAAAGTCGTTCGGCCGCGTCAGCGTCGCGCACATAATTAAGCGCTAAGTCATAGCCGCTGACGGCAAGGCGCCGCGCTGTTGCAGCGCCAATGCCGCGCGATCCGCCGGTGATCAAAGCGACGCCTGGCACGTCGAAACCTCCCTGATGCGATCAACCTCGTGCTGCACAGTCAGGTCCGCCGAGCAGGGCCGAAGGTCGGTTTGAGCGGTTGACGCTTCCCGGTCCACTCTGTAGCATCTTAGGTGAGTTGTTACAATGTGGCGTGAGGAGTGTGTCGTAGGTTTTTGCGGGTTCGCAGGAGCCTGCGACACTCTAGACTCCGCGTTGTTGCGAGTCACGGTGACACTGGAAAGCGGCAGATCCTGAGGGTTCTGTAACGATGGCCGCGACAAACGTGTGTTGGATTACTTCACTGTCGAACGGGAGGACCATTCTGATGACATCCAAGGGTAAAGACACCACCAGGTTCACGCGCCGCAAGGTCCTGAAGGGGGCCGGCGCG
>JAAEOR010000006.1 GCA_024222895.1 Hyphomicrobiales bacterium
AACAGCAACGTTCGCAAGTTTTGGTCGGGACAGCGTGCGTACGGGCATCAAATAACGCGGATTTGTGCCTCTTGTAGCACCGAACTGCCTCTCCAGCTGTTGTCGTCGCCGCGCTCATGCGTTTGCATGATTGTCTGTCAGAGGGAATCCTGTGAGCCTGAAAACGGATATTGCGGGGTGGGATGAAAAGCCGTCCGATGACATCCGCCGGATCTACCAGCGGTATTCCCGGCGGCCGTCTTTCGGTTCCAATGTTGTCGCTCTGTTGAGCGATCCGCTGCTGCAATCGGGCGCTACGTGGTTGTTGAAGCACCATCTGGCGACCGGTTGGTCGGACATATCCTCAGCCGATATCACGGCGATCTACGAAAGCTTGCCCGCCATCGAAGGTTGGCAGGCACGGTTGCATGTCCTTCAGTCGATCCGGTACCTGCCAATTCCCGAATCCCATGCCAGTGTCGTGGAGCGCTTCGCTCAAAACGCGGTTTTCGATACCGTCAAGTTTGTCCGCGCCTGGGGCTATGATGCCTGGCACCAGCTTGCGGTCCAGCATCCGGATTATCGGCAACATGTGGCGCACATGCTTGCCGACGCCCTGGCGTCGGAAACCGCTGCGTCGGTCAAGGTGAGAATACGAAAAGCGCTGGACGCGGGGTTTTACCTGCTGTTCGGGGCCCAATCACGGGGGCGACCGGCGACGGTGGCAGCGCGATCCATCAGCGGTATTTACCGAATCGCCATACATCCACCCGAAGCTGCGTCTGCCGCGGCGTTTTCATGCTAAGCTCCCGCCGGAACTCAGAGTGATGCGCTCGACCATATCTGAGACCGGCCGGTGACCGTGCCGGATCCGGCAGTGTGTTCGGTGACGTCGCTACGAGTTGGGTGGCTGGCGACAAGGCAGTCGTCAGTATGTTGAGCGGGTTAGATCGGCGGGTTTCGAATGGCGGCGGAAACCAGGTCACCTGAAACCGAACCGGAGCCGGCAGCGGCTTCCGGCGCAAAGGGGGCGGCCGCGTCGGCGGGGGCCTTCTTAGCTCGAGCCTGGCGCTCAGCCAGGGGGGGCGCACGTCGCCTGTTCGCGTCGTTCAGACCATGGATTGTCGCCCTTTCGGTCATCATTCTTCTGAATATATTCTGGACGCCCATCAAGAATCTTTACTGGCGCTTTCTGCCGCCGACCGGTGCGATCTATGTCGATAGTCCGGAGGTCTACACCCGCGAGCGGCTGATCAATGAGCGCCTCAGCGAGGAAGCCTGGCTGGACGATCAGCTGGAGGCGGCCGCGACCAATGAGGATTTCACCTCGGTGGAAAATGTCATCCGCCGCCAGCTCAGCCTCGATCTGGACCAGGGCGAGCCGTCCGGACCGGTCGGCGCGGGCGGGGCCGAGGCCGATACAGACGGTCCAAGCCTGATCGGATTCAATGACAAGTTTCGCCTCCGCAGCGCGTCGCGAAGCCTGATCCGGCAGCGGATCATCGAGAACAAACTCGATGATCGCCACGATCTTGAGGGCAACGCCCTGTACGTCTTGAAGTTCGACAGTACCGTGATCAGTGCCCCGGCAAGCGGCCGAATGGCGCAAGTGAAGGTCGAGATCCTGCCGCCGCACGGGATCGACGATGCGGCAGTGCATGCCGACGGTGAAGATCTGACCGACGAGTTCCTGCGCCAAATCCGCGGCAGGGCCGGCTACCGCTTCGAGAGCATTTACGACATGTGGCAGGAAAGCATCGATGACCGGATAAACAACCGGATACGCGTGCTTTACAGCCGGTTCCTACTTGAGCCTCTCGACCAAAAGGAGACCACCAACATCCAGAACTTCGCCGAGCTTTCGAGCGGCGGACCGGGGCCTCTTGCGCTTCGTTTGGCACGGCGGGAACCACTGGAAACGATGGAATCGCTGCTCGACTCGGTGCCCGAGGAAGAACGCGAGTCCTACGCGCGGCGCATCAAGGCCTACTTCGCCAGAAAGGCCGTCGCCGAGGTCCTGGGTATGGCCGAGGACGAGATCGAGATCGACCTCTCAAGCGACTACGATCCCTTCCATGAATATCCGATCAACTCCCGGAGCGTCCCGGACGCACTTGGTCTGACGGTCCGCATAACCAATGAATCAGCGGCGCCGCCACGGGTCCATGTCGGCCCGCGTTTTATCCAACTATATGTATTCGATGTAGAATGTCAAGTGAATCCGGTAGTAACGGATAGTCAAACTATCATGTTCGCCGGTGAAGTTCATAGAGAGAATGAAGAAACCTCAAAACTAAATTTCTTTAGATTGGTGCGTTTGGACTCACCGATCGAGGATGAGAGTCATGATCTCGAAACTATTGTTTCCAATGCAGTAATACAGTTCTTAAATCAGGAAAGAACAAGCGATGCCGGATGGAATATGTTTCAAATTCCGGTTGAATACAAGAATAATATTCCGTTTTTTAAGGTCTCTGAAGATTGCACCGAAATGTATACCCTAGCTCTGAACGCTGGATATTACAATTTTGTAAGAAGTGTTGTTGATTACAATACTTACAGTTATTCTGTTCTTCCGCGCGAGGGAGCGCTCCCGGTGGTGAGCGATATCAGTAGCCGGTACGAATACGGCAGCCCCGGCGGACTCTTCGACGGCGTCCTCGGCGTCGGTACGCGCGGGGCCGAGCTGCGATCCTACCTGACTACCTTTGGGGATGTGGCGCACCGGTCGGCCGACACACGACCTCTGCCGACCGATGACTCGCAGGGATCGACTTCGCGGAGTGAGCACTTCTCGCCGATCGTCGGCTGGATCATCGATCCCGGTGCCAAGGCCCCGGCGGCGCGCGCGACCGGCAGCTTTGTGACAGTCAACGAGTCGATCCTGGCCATTATCTCGGTGCCGGCGTGGTGGACCGAGGTCCGACTGGCGCTAAAGAAGGAGTGGATCGAGGGCAGTGGAACAGTCATTCCTGCCGAATCAGCGAACTCCGATTCTATAGACGGCCGCCGCGAGTTGACCGTACGGTTGCCCAACCGACCCGAACTGATTGACAGTCTGCTCGTTGATTCTGCCCGCTCCGGGCCGGTGATCTCGGAGATCGACGCCACCGCCATCCAGACCTGCGATGAAACCCCAGTCCTCATCATCGGCCAGCGCCTCTGGCGGAACACCGCCGTAACGGTCGGCAGCGTCAAGGCGCAGAGGGTCGAAGTGATGCCCAACATGGGTGGCGTCGTGGCTTATTTTCGCAACCCATTCTCGGCGAGTCGCGACGAACGCTTGCGATTGTGGACGAGCGAGGGGATGACCGAGGTCAAGCTTACAACACCGATCAGGGCTGCGGACTCCGAACGGTGCGAGCAGCCCGCGGCTCAGTAACGCCGCACGCAAAACAACGGCCGATGAGGAAACGGAAAAAGCGGCGCCCGCTTTTCCAGCTGGTTTCTTCCTTGAAACACGCCATATGCTGTATGGACCGTTCAGGTGGCGTTCAATTTTCGATTGTTATGCTCAGCGCAGATTAATTGAGATCCCGGTAGAGCGCGGGCAGGAGAAAGAAAATGATGTCAACAGCAGTGTCCCTCGTCATGGCGGCCGGCGTCAGCATGACACCGGTGCCGTCGGAGCAGCACTCGACCCAGATTCAGGGAGCCGCCATTGGTGGGGTGTGCCAGACCGCAAGCTATTCGTGCAGGATTTCGCCACCAAAGCCCCTAGGCTCGGCCTGCTCCTGCGGCACAATTCCTGGCTTTGTCATCAGCGCACCGGCGCAGTAATGGACGCAAAGCCTTCGGTTTCCAGATCAGGCCCCGGCCTCGCCCCCGCACCAGCCGCCTTGCGGCCGGCCCACGGTTCTGGCCACATCCAGCACATATTTTGACACGCTAGCCTCGGCTATGATCGATGTCTGAGAATGCTCGTTCAATCGTGCAATCACCTTGCCCGATCCCGACTCGTGCTGTACTTTTTTTATGAATCGAGAGCATGAAAAAAACAAAATAAAATAGACACTTATCATAAGCGGCGCCGGCGATGCGGCCCGGCGCTGACGACCGGACGGAGGCCCCAGTCCATGCGTGTCTATGAGGCAATTGTTGCCGGTCTGGAAGCGATCGGCGTGGATGCCGCTTATCGGCGGCGCCGGCGAGAATGCCGCCGGCCTGATGCTGGCGCTGGATGAGTCCGAGACAATCCGGCCGATCATTGCCAAGAACGAACAGGGCGCGGCTTTCATGGCCTGCGGCTACGCCATGTTCAGCAACAAGCTCGGGGTCTGTTTCGCCACCGCCGGTCCCGGCGCCTTCAATCTGATTTCGGGCCTGTGCGTCGCGCTTACCGACTCCTACCCGCTGCTGGCGATCACCGGTTACTCGACCATTGCCTGGAACGGACGCGGCGGGCTGAACGAAACATCCGGGCTGAACCGGACACCGGACTCGCAGAAGATCTTCGACGCCATGACCAAGGCGAACTTCCTGGTCACGGACATCGATGATGTGGCCGATACGCTCCAGCAGGCGATCGACATCGCCTTCGATGGCCGCCCCGGCCCGGTCCACATCGCGGTGGCTGAGGACATCGCCGATCCGTCCATCAAGGTGTCCGACTTCAGACTGCCAACGATCAACGTTCGACCGGTTGAGCCCGATCCGGCCAGGGTCACGGACTGCGCCGATTTCCTGGTCGATGCGATCGAAGACGGCAAGACGATCGTCCTGCTTGCCGGTTTCGGTGCAATCCGAGCCGGCGCGAATCGCGAAGTGCTGGATTTCATCGAGCGATATCAGATTCCGCTGATTACGACGCTCGACGGCAAGGGAATCGTCGATGAAAGCAACCCCCTGGCGATCGGTGTCTTTGCCGACAGCGGTCACAAGAGCGCCTGGGAGCTCTTCCTCGACGCCGATATCGTGATTGGTCTGGGAAACAGTTTCGGTCAGCATGCGACCTTCGATTTTCGCGGCGACCTGTTTGAGAACCGCAAGCTGGTTCACATCGATATCGACGTGAACCAGATCGACAAGGTCTACAAGGCTGACAAAGCGATCATCGGGGATGCGCGGTTGGCGATATCCGGCCTCGCCGATGCGATGTCACGTGTGGGACGGGTGACGCCCAAGAGCTTCCGCGCGCCCGACTTCGACGAGCAGCGGGTTATCAAGGTGACGCCCAAGCTGCACCCGGGTCAGATAGTCCAGTCGATCTCGCGGATGCTGCCGCCGCGCGGCGTGGTGCTCGCCGATGCCGGCGCCCATCTTGCCTGGCTGGGCTACTATCTCGAGCTCAAGGACGGGCAGAGTTTTCGCAAGCCGGGGACCTACGGACCGATGGGCATCGGTGTCAACGGCGCCATCGGGGTCAAGTTTGGTGCCATGGACAGGCCGGTGGTGGCCGGTGTCGGCGATGGCTCATATCTCATGAGCGGGTTCGAGTTGATGACCGCCGTCGAGCACGAGATCCCGGTCATCTGGGTCATCTTCAACGATGGTGAATTCAAACTTGCTCCAGCGACACGTGGCGTTCCTGGGTGTCGACGTCAACCAGGTCATGACCGGTTGGGCGAACTATTTCCGTCTGGGGTCGGTCAGCAAGGCCTATCGTGCGGTGGACGCGCACGCGAGGAACCGGCTTCGTCGGTGGTTGTGCGCCAAGCATGGACAGTCGGGTCGGGGAACGGCGCGCTTCCCCGATGAGCATCTCTACATGACGATGGAGCTCAACCGGCTGACCAAGCGCACGCGCGACCTTCCGTGGGCGAAAACATGATGCTCTGTCCGAGCGCCGGATGCGGGAAATCCGCACGTCCGGTGCGACGAGCGGCGACTGGAAACGGGGCCAGGGCACGGACTGAGGCACCGGCAAAGGGCGTAAGCCGCCGGCAAACGGTTACTCCCCGATGCCCAAAGCCACCGCGCCAGTCGTCGACTCTACTGGACAAGATCGGCGTGAAATCACAGCCCGATATCTGGGTGACCCAAAAGGTGCTTTGACCGACGGGCGGCGGGTCATCGCCCATCCGCAAAGATCGGCGATGACCGCACGGTTGAGGGCGTTTGGATAGCAGCGGAGCGCAGCCGGGCGTCGGGGGACACAGTGAAGGTCCCCCGCAAAGGGGACCGGCCTCTCGTTATCAGTCCGGGCTAGTGTGACCGGACCGCGAAGCAGACACCGCAAAAGTGTCCTCGGCCCAACTTTCGGGTTCCGAGGTGGTCGGAAGAGTGCATAGTTGTTTTTGTTGGAGTAGAGTAACGACCGATAGGTGCGACATGCGGCGTGTTTGGATCAGTCTGTTTTCGTTGATCGTCCTGGGCGGCAATAGTGCGTTGGCCCAGCAGAGTTGCTCGGTGGCCGGCGCCGCCTACGCCAGTGGCGCGGCGACGTGCCAGCCGGCTGTTCGGGACGGGCAGGTCGAGCGGGTCCTGTTCACCTGTGAGGATGGTGCATGGATCAGCACCGACGTCGTGTGTCCGGACAAATTCGCGTATTTCTGCCGGGTTGGTCCGCACGCTGTCCCGGTCGGGGAACAGTTGTTGCTCGGTGCTGGGCCGGCCTTTCTGGAGTGCAGTTTTCCTGGCATTTTTCGCCTCAATCAAGACGCCGCACCGGTGACGGTTGTGGTGACGCCCAGTGCTTTGGTTCGTAGCGTGCAGGTGTTCTTGAGCGGTGAAGGGGAGGGGCTCGATTGCGGGCTCGGTGAGTGCGCCGGGCAGGCTGACGCCAAGACGCTGTCGGCCGTTGCCAGCTTCCTCCAAAAGAACTTCGCCAATCTTCTGCCAGAGGAGCAGGAAGCCTTCGGCGTCGCCAATGAAGCGGAAATCGCGACCGTTGTCCTTGCCAGGAACCCGATCGACGTCATTCCGCAGTTCGCCAGGATTTTTGACGTTCCGCCAGCTCCGTAGAAGAGGGGAAGGCCCGTGAGAATACCCGCCAGCCGGGAGGAAAAGTATCCGCTCCTCGGATCGCTTTTGGAATCGATTAACGCCGACATCGAGGCGAATCCCGAGTTCAAGCGCGCGCTGTTCGAGTCGTGCGGTGGAAAGGATGAGGAGCTTTCAAAGGCGCTCCGTCTGAGGAGCAATCCCTGGGTGACCGTCGATGCCAGAGTCGATGGGGACACACAAGGTGCCTATGCGACGACGCGGCGGAACACGATCGTTGTCGGAGAAGCACTGGCTGACCGGCTGATCGCCGGCGGCGACGAGGCCGCCTATGGCGAAGTCGTTCTGGTGCTGGCCCGAGGTCTGATCCACTGGCTTGCCGGAAAGGATTGGAAGACGCCGGCGAGTGCGCCCGGCGCCGCATTTGAACGCTTGCTGGCCGAGCGCCAGATCAGCCCGGTGCCGCCGGTTGTCCATGAGCCGGTGCCCCTTCCGGCGCCGAGCCCCGACTTGTCCGAGCCGTCGGCACAACCAGTTCCGGAGGCCCTCGCCAACCGACTCGGGTCGACGATTCTCGACATTGCCAAGCGGCATCTCGGTCAGAAATACAGGTTCACGCCAACACCGGACTATGACGATCCGAACTGGAACGGGCCGTTCGACTGTGCCGAATACGCCTCCTACTGCGCGTTCAGAGCCTACTCGATTGCGTATGGCGTCGTGCCGGATCCGGCGAACCGGTACAACTCCTATTCCGGCTATTGGCAGCGCGACGCCCGGAAGCACGGTATCCAGATCAGCTGGCGTGACGCTCTTCACATACCCGGTGCGATTCTGCTGCGTTTCCCGCCGGGCAAGGAGCCGCCGCCCTATGGCCATGTTGCCATCTCGCTCGGCAACGGCGGCGACACCTATGAGGCCCGCGGCAAGAAGTTCGGGGTCGTAAAGCACACGGCGATTGGCCGCAGCTGGAACACGGGCGTTCTGATCCCAGGCGTTCTCTACGATACGCCCGAGGGACTCGGCAGCGACTTTCTACTGTTCAAGGTGCTCGACCCACCGGCCGGGCACAGTCCGATCGTCGAGGAAATCCAGAAACGCCTGGTGAAGTCCGGGCTGATGGCCGCGGCCCAGATGAACGGGATCTACGATGTCGTGACTTCCACTGCTGTCAGCGCTTTCCAGGACAGGAAGGGCATTGTCTCCGATGGCGAGGTCGGGCCTGAGACCGGGGCCATGCTTGGCCTTGGCGATATCTGGAAGAAGGCTCCGGTCGCCGACAAACCGAGCCTGGCTGCCCCGCTGGCAGTCGCGGCTTCAACCGTCGACTCCGAGATCCTCACTCTTGCAAGGACGCTCTACGGTGAAGCCCGCGGTGAACCGACCGAAGGAATCGAGGCTGTGGCCAACGTGATCCTGAACCGGGTGAGGTCGAACCGCTATCCGAACACCGTCGCCAAGGTCTGCCTGCAGCGACTCCAATTCTCCTGTTGGAACGACAACGATCCGAACAAGAAAATCATCGCCAGGTTGAAACCCGGTGACAGCGCTGTTTTTGACAAGGTCCTGGGGATTGCCAAGCGAGCGGTGCTTGGAGGGCTGCCGAACACGGTTGTCGGCGCGCTCCACTATCACGCAAAGCAGATCAATCCGAGTTGGGTCAAGAATTCTCCGGCAGCGACGCTCGTGGCGAGGATCGGAGCGCATCTCTTCTGGAGCGGGATCCGATAGGCGGCGGGTGCGGCTCGGAAACCAGCCCAAAAAGACCGATCGATCATCGTTTGCAGCCTTGGTATGAGGTGCCGCAATCGGCCTCGGAGAGCCTGCCTTCGGCTTGATCGGGTACGCACTGACATGGTCTTGCTCGCGTTCGAAAATTCGAAAACAGATCAACCTACAGATCAGATTCTTTGATCCGACGAACACGACATGCGTGCTTCGAGGCTCCGCTTGACGCGGAGCCCCTCAGCATGAGGCCGGTGTCGGTGGACTTTGAGCGAGAGGTGCCAACTCATTGGGACACCTACCTCCTCATCCTGAGGAGCTCGGGCAGTGCCCGAGCCTCGAAGGACGCACTGAATGAGACGCCGCACACCTCAGAAAACCCAGGATGTGCTTCTACCCAATGCCGGAGCGCTCTAAGGTGCGTGCGGCGGGACTTTGTCCGTGGCGATGCAAGTCGACGCGATTGGCGTTTGGAGTCCGGCCATACGACTGAAGACGCCGCTTTGTTGAAGGTGACACATGTCCGACGACACTCTCTCTGACGAGATCCGCGGGAAACTCGAAAACGCCTCGACCGCTTCCATCGCCACGGCGCTGTACAAACGCGGGCTCCGAAACCAATTCATCCAGGGAGTCGTTCCGGTGGCGCCGAAGGACGACAACATGGTGGGACCGGCCTTTACCCTGCGCTACATTCCCGCGCGGGAGGATCGCAATCCGATCACGGTCTTCCGCGATCCCGACCACCCGCAGCGCCTCGCGGTTGAGACCTGCCCTAAGGGCCACGTGCTGGTGATGGACGCCCGTCAGGATGCCCGAGCGGCCACTGCCGGTTCGATCCTTGTGACGCGCCTTGCAAGACGGGGCGCCGCGGGTATCGTCTCCGATGGCGGCTTCCGTGATGCCGAGGGAATCGGCGCACTCGATATGCCCGCCTATTTTGCCAGGCCGTCCGCCCCGACCAACCTGACTTTGCATGAGGCAATCGACATCAACGTGCCGATCTCCTGCGGCGATGTCGCCGTCTTCCCCGGCGACGTGCTGGTCGGCGACAAGGATGGCGTCATGGTGGTGCCGGCCCACCTGGTGGAGGAAATCGCGGAGGAATGCCTGGGCATGGAGACGTTTGAGGACTTTGTCCTCGAACAAGTGAATGCCGGCAAGAGCATCATCGGCCTGTACCCGTGCACCAAGACTGAAAACCAGACGAAATACGAAGCGTGGCGGAAGAAAACTGGCCGCTGAGGGCGCACTGGTCCCCCGTTTTGTTCTTGTTTGTTCGATCGTCTGGTCGGTAGGCCGGCGGGTCCTTGTACCAAGGGTCCTTTTCAGCACCCTTGGTATTACAGATGTTTCTGCCGCGCCATGGGCGCAGATGTAGCCGAGATCGAGATCGTGGACTTTATGTCTGCTTGTAGAGTTGTCCTATGGCCAATCGCAAATGGTGGATCCTTGCCGCAATGGGGGCCGTTTTCGGTCTGCTGCTGCTGGATGAAACGGTGGTCGGTGTCGCGCTCCCGACGATCAAACGCGAACTTGGGCTCACACAGATAGAGACCCATTGGGTCGTCAACGCCTACCTATTGCTGTTTGCGGGCTTTGCCGCCGCGGCCGGCAAGCTCGGCGATATCATCGGGTTGAAGGTCCTCTTCGTCTTGGGCGGTGCGCTTTTCGCCCTTGCCTCGCTTGCCTCCGGTCTGGCGCAGGACGCGGTCTGGATCATCACGGCTCGGGCGATTCAGGGACTCGGCGCAGCGGTTATATTCCCGGGCTCGCTAGCCCTGATCACCAATGCTTTTCCGAGCGACCAGCGCGGTATGGCACTTGGCATTTACGGTTCGACCGGAGCCACTTTTCTATCGCTGGGTCCACTCATCGGCGGTTCCCTCTCCGACCTGCTCTCATGGCGTTGGATCTTCTGGATCAATCCGCCAATCGTTGCAATCATCACGATCATCGTCTTGACGTTCTGGATCGAGCCCAAGCGGGACGAAAAGAAGACCGCGATCGACCTGAAGGGCCTGCTCACACTCGTGGGTGGACTGGGCCTGTTCGTATTTGCGCTCATGCAGGGTCCCGAATGGGGCTGGCGAGTTCCGACTGTCTGGATCCCGCTTGTCTTGGGCGCGGTGTTCTTGACTGTCTTCGTTTTGATCGAAAGCCGGGCCCGCCAACCCCTGATCGCTGTTGGCCTCTTTCGCCAGCCAGATTTCTGCGCATTCAACCTGGTCATCTTCATTGGCCAGTTCAGCAAGGTGGTGATGTTCGTGTTTGGCGCGCTCTATCTTCAAGACGTTCTGAACATGAGTGCGCTGGTCGCGGGGGTCGCATTGCTTCCGGCTGTCGCGCCGACGCCATTCATCGCCGCCCCGGTGGGAAAACTGACTGATCGGGCCAGTTCCCGCTTGCTAGCGCTTGGTGGACTCCTGGCCACGGCACTTGCAACCCTCTGGCTCGCACTTGCCACCACCTGGGGAGACTATCTCGCGTTGGTGCCGGCATTGATTGTGTGGGCGATTGCACAGCCATTTCTCTTCATGCCGGGGCAGAGGGCGGTCATGAACGCGGTCCCTGCCGGGATGCAGGGTGAAGCCGGCGGCATCGCCATGACGTCACGGCTGCTGGGTGGCGTTACCGGCATGACGGTAAGTGGAACCTTGCTTGCTTCGACCGAGGCTTATTGGCTGGTGTTTCTTACCGCCGGATGGGTGACCGCGGCTGTTCTCGCCTATGCCTGGTTCGCAATGGCCAGGCAGCCTCGCGTGCCTTCCATTCAACGCCCTCGCTCATAAGACCGGATCGGCTGCTCGTCATTTGATGTTGCTCTCCTGTACGAATACCTGAGTCGTCGGCCGTGAGCGGCGAGTTCTTTGCTTGCCAATGCCCGCCCCTGGAGCCAATAGTGGCTCGGAGAGCCGGTCATCCGGTGGATGTCGGCTGAGATCTCGAAGCGCTTCATCTGGGAAAGCGACTTCGTGCATCAAAGGTGCAAAATCATGCGTCTCGCCCACCTTTTCGGCTTCCTTTTAGTGTTTCCCCTAGTGGCCGCATCGGCATCTGCCGATGTTGTCATCGACGAGACGACACACCCAAAGTTTCTCTTTGTCATGAGCGCCAAATCGGGCTCGTTTGAAGCGAACACCCTGACGCTCACCGATGTCCCAGCCGTCGTCTATTTCAGTGACCGACCGGCACGCATCGCCGGCCACACGAGCGTCCAATCCTTCGTCGATGACTGGTTTAATTCCTCTACTGACAGTCTTGCGAAAGATCCTCCGAATGCAACGCTCTCGGTACTCGGCAAGGATGCCATTCAGGACTCTGTGATGAAGCTAGTGAACGTCAGTATCGACGGTGGTACTGTGCACTTCACCATCCAGATTCTCGAAGGGTCCTTACCGGAGGGCCCGCTCGGGCCGATGTCGTTGTTTATTGACGAGGCTACCACTGGGTATTGGGAAAGCGAAGGATTTGATCGGCCGTAGCAGAGTGGCTTTGGTTCGTATGATTTCTCGGTAGATCGAACTGGCGCGCGACTGAAGCCCCATGCCCAATCGCGCGCCCAACAAGCGGGGCTCCGGCCGCGTCTACCGTTGGATTATCGGCGGATATATAGTTTCCGGCGAAGTGCACCATGAATTGCTTGGAAGCGTGGCCGGAGCTGGCCAACAGGACTGCTTCGAAGCGCGTGGAGGGGGTTCGGTGTCGAACCGCTGGAGCCGATTCCCGTGGCAACAGTAACGCTGCGGAATCTCACCAGGCAGTACGGCGACGGGATAAAGGCTGTTGACGGGCTAAGCCTTGATGTGGCCGACGGCGGGTTTCTCGTCCTGGTGGGGCGGTCCGGCTGCGGAGAGTCGACGGCCCTGAAGATGATCGCCGGACTGGAGGATACTACCGATGGCATGGCCTGCCGCTCGGCGTTTTTGGTTCTGACGCCGGTGGTGGCGACATTGCCACAGGATCTTGGTAATGCGGCGCGGGTCGACGGCGCCACGGAACTGAAGATCTTCAGGCGGATCGTTCTGCCCTTGATGCGCCCTGGCCTGGCCTCCGTGGCCATACTCAATGGTGTGTGGATGTGGAACGAGTTCTTCATTCCGCTGATTGTCGCATTCAAGGCCGAAAGCCAGACGATGCCGGTGGGCATCGTGTCGTTCGTCGGCACCTACTCGACCGAATGGGGACTGGTCTTCGCAAGCGTCGTCGTTTCAACCCTACCGATCGTCATTGCCTTCCTTCTGATGACACGCCAGTTCGTCGCCGGACTCACGGCCGGCGCGATGAAGGGCTAGTTCGACCATTCACCAGGGGCTCCGGAAAAATGAAAATCACAGCCATTCGCGCCTACCCCGTGTGGGTCGACCATCGCAATCAGCTGGTCGTCAAAGTCGAGACCAGCGACGGCCTCTACGGCTGGGGCGAAAGCGGCCTGTCCGGCAGGGAGAAGGCAGTTGTCGGTGCGATCGAGCATTATGAGCAATTTCTTGTCGGGCGCGATCCCCGGCAAATCGGGGCGTTATGGCAGGAAATGTATCGCTCCCAGTATTTCGAAGGCGGCCGCGTCTTGCAGGCGGCGGTCTCGGCGATCGATATCGCCCTGCACGATATCAAGGGCAAGGCGCTCGGGGTTCCGGTCTACGAACTGCTCGGTGGCAAGCAACGGGACCGGATACCGACTTTCGCCAGCACCTCTTCGGCAGATGCCGGGACTGCGATCGAGCAGGCGAAGGAACTGGTCGGCCGAGGCTGGAACTGCGTCCGTCTGTTTCCCGACTTCAGCGACGACGCGGTCTTTGAGCCGCGCGAGAGCATCGCTGCCACGGCCGACATGTGCACCAAGGTGCGGGAAGCATTGGGTCCCGGCGTGGTCCTCGGCATCGACTGGCACCATCGCCTGTCGGTGGCGGAGGCCGCATCATTTTGCAACAAGCTGTCGGCCGGGACCCTTGATTTTCTCGAGGAACCCATCCGCGACGAGGTGCCGGAGGCTTATGAAGCGCTCCGCCGGATGACGGACATACCATTCGCCATTGGCGAAGAGTTCTCCTCCAAGTGGCAGTTTGTCCCCTACATTGAACGTAGCATTCACCAGTTCAACCGCATCGATGTGTGCAATGTCGGCGGTTTAACCGAGGCGATGAAGGTCGCCGGATGGAGTGAAGCGCATTATGTCGACCTGATGCCACACAATCCGTTGGGGCCGATCTGCACCGCCGCGACGATCCACCTGTCGGCTGCGGTCGCCAATTTTTCATGGTTGGAGACCCGCGTCGGTGTGAGTGATGATGGCTATATGAGCAAAGCGGACACTTCGCTTTTTCCGCTCCACCCACAACTCGACGGAGCGTCTTACCCGGTCGGCGATTTGCCGGGACTGGGTATCGAGGTCGACGAGGAGCGGATCAGTAAGTCAAGCTTTGAGTTCTGGGAAGCGCCGCATCTCAAGCGTCGCGACGGGTCGGTCACCAACTGGTAGGGGGCAGCGCCATCGACCGGTGTTCTCCTGGCCGTTACCTCCGGCGGTTTGCTGCGCGGTCGTTCCTTGGCCGGGCGAGAGTTCAGCCGGTGGGCTTTGCCTCGCGAACCCTGAGCTGCTTGTACACCTGGTCCCCCGCACCGGCGATATGGCGCAGAATGACTTCACGAGCGCCGGCGGCGTCATTGTTGCGAAATGCGGCAATGAGTTCGCGATGTTCGATATTCACTGCTTCCCTGCGCTTCGGGTGATCCCGTGCCGAGTGAACGGGTCAGTCCAGGACAACCACCCGGGCGCGCAGGCGAACCCGATCGTAGAGATCGATGACATGATCGTTCAGCATACGAATACAACCCGACGAGGCAGCCTTTCCGATCGAATCCGGACGGTTGGTTCCGTGAATCCGGTACTCCGAGAATCCGAGATAGAGCGCTCTTGCGCCGAGCGGGTTGTTCGGTCCGCCCTCAACGACGGTCGGAAGGGTGTTGCCCTTGGCCTTCTCGCGCTCGATCATCTCCTTAGGCGGCCGCCAGTCGGGCCATTCCCGTTTCTTGCGCACCCGCATCGAGCCCTCCCACTGATAGCCCTCTTTGCCGACCGCGATGCCATAGCGCAAAGCGTTGCCGTTGCCGGTAATGAAGTAGAGGAAGCGTTCCGAGGTATCGATGATAATGGTGCCTTTGCGATAGTTGGTGCGATAGGACACCGGCGTTTTCCGAAGCGGCCGGTCGAGGATCTCCTCGCCCGCCTGTGCGCTGGCTGCCAGCAAGCCGGGCTGGGCCGGAATCAAGGCGGAACCAGCAGCGATGAGCGCGGAAAGCGCAAGGATGCGGCCGCAGCGACGCACCGTGTGAGAAATGTCGTGCATCAACGAGCCCAACTCCATATCCTTTGAAGCGACGATCTAGCCCGCCCAGTGAACGGAAAACAAGGCACTAATTTGGAGTGCGCTGTTGTTTCTTCAAGTAGAGAGTTCACAGTGCATTCGCCGTCGGGCCGGAGCACAGACAAGTCGGGCAGGTTGAGCAGAGATGGCTCCGCTCATGGTAGTGACGGCGGGCGCCGGTCGATTTCACCGAAGGCACGTTCATAGGCGCCGCAGAGCGATAGGATCGACACCTCGTCATTGATGCCGCCGACCACCTGAAGGCCGACCGGCAGTCCGGACTCAGAAAAGCCGACCGGCAGCGACGCAGCAGGCTGTCCGGTGAGGTTGAACGGATAGGTGTAATAAACCCACGAGACGATTGTTCGGTCGGGCAGGCCTGGGGGAACGTTTGTACCAGCGGCGAAGGCCGGCGTTGGCAGTGTCGGTGAGACAAGCAGATCATAGGTCTCAAACAGTTGCCGCATCGTCTCGCGAAACGCGTAGCGTTCGAACACCTTGCCGTAATAGTCGCCCATTTCCTGGGCAACCGCGACTTTCAGTACCTCAAGAACGGCCGGGTCGAGGAGCTCCGGCGATCCATCGATGACGCCGCGCAACCGCGTGCCCACCCCGGCATAGAATTCGGCGTTCCAGAGATCGACCGGGTCGTCGATGACATGTTCGATTTCTTCCACCGCGTGGCCGAGTTCGCCGAGCCTGGCAACGGCCGCCGCGGTGACCGCGACGACCTCTGCGTCGGGCTTGGCGTATCCAAGCGTCGGGCTCCAGGCGATTTTCAGGCGCCGCTCCTGATTGACAGACGCGGAGAAGTCAGGCGTTGGTCCCGCGACCGAGAACGGGTCACGGCGGTCGTGCCCGGCGATCACCGAAAGAACTGCCGCTCCGTCTTCGACGGTGCGGGCAAGCGGCCCGACATGGGCGAGCGTCGGTGTCGCTGAAACCGGAAAGACGGGCACCCTTCCGAACTGGGCCTTGATCCCGAACAGTCCGGTCAACGAAGCCGGAATTCGGATGGAGCCCCCACCGTCAGTGCCGATGGCGTAGGGTACGAGGCCGGAAGCGACCATTGCGGCCGCGCCGCAACTGGACCCTCCCGGGGTCATATCGCGATTCCAGGGATTGCGGGTTACACCGGTCAGTGGACTGTCGCCGACGGCCTTGCAGCCAAACTCGCTCGTTGTCGACTTGCCAAGCAGGACCGCCCCGGCGGCGCGAAGCCGCTCGACCGCCGGGGCATCGACCGGGCAGGCCGTGTCGGGCGTGGCCCGTGATCCAAACCGCAGCGGCAGGTCCTTCTGGGCAATCAGGTCCTTGATGGATGTCGGAATCCCGTCAAGAGGAGACAGGCGCTCGCGCCGGACCTGGCGGGCCTCTGCCGCCCGGGCCATTGTCTTGGCGGACTCGATGTCGAGGGCGGCAAACATGTTGAGTGCCGGCTCCAGGGTCTCAAGCCGCCCAAGCACATCATCAAGGAGTTCAACCGGTGACAGTTCGAGTCTGTCGATTGCCACTGAGAGAAACGAGACGGTTGAGAACGCCAGCGATGTCAAGTGCCCCTCCCAGAGTTTGCGGCGTCGTTTCCGCTCGCACTATTCGTCGAGAATCGCGACGGCACGGACCGGTGATCCTGAGCCGCCCTTGAACTTTATCGGCAGCCCCATGAACTCAAACTCGCCTTTGCCCAACAGTTCTTCCAGGTTCACCAACCACTCATAATGGGAGATGCCAAGGTCCCGGCAGAGGCGATGCTGGGCAAAGATGTTGTTGGATGGCTTGTCCGTCGATGGTCCCTCGACACCATGCATGCGCGAGCCGCGATCAAAGAGCCACTGGGTTGCTTCGACGGTGAGTCCGGGATTACCCCAGACGATCTGCTTGCGATCACCCCAGTTGCGGTTGTGAAAACCGGTGCACAGAAGAACGATGTGGCCTTCGACCTTCACGCCGGCTGCTTCCTGGGCCGCCTCCATGTGCGCTTCGGTAATGTCTTCCAGGTCGTCGATGTGGCGGAGGTCGAAACACACCGCCTTGCCCATGAACAGGTCCAGCGGCATCTGATCCACGGGCAAGCCGTTTGGATTGACGTGGAGGAAGGCATCGACGTGGGTGCCGACGTGATCGAGCATGCCGATATAGTTGGTCTGAAACGTCATGCGATCCTCGGGAACGCCGAGGTCGAAGGCGAGGGTCGTTTCGTGAGTGAGGGCTGTCAGGTAGATCGGACTCTGAAACAGCTTGTGGGCAGGCATGTTGTCTTCGACGGTGAGGCTAAGATCGACGATCCGGCGGGCCATGGGTGATCTCCTCTCTAGGGGTTTAGGTTGCGGTGAACGTCCTTGCAGTCACAGCATCTTTGCCGGCAACCAGGTGGCAAGTCCGGGGAAGATCGCGACGATCAGGACGAGGAGCAAAAGAATGATCCAATAGGGGATCGATCCGGTGAAGATTCTCGCGAGCGTTGCCTGTGGATCCGAGACACAGCCCTTGACCGTGTAAACGCAGAGCCCAGGCGTCGGCGTCAAAAGGCCGGCTTCGATCGCGACGATTCCGATGATGGCGACGAAAGGCTGGCCGATCGATTGCTCGGAGATCACGCCCCATGCACTTCGTGCGGAAGCCGGGAGCGCGTCCTCGACAGCCACGAGTGATCGGGAACCTTATCCCGGCTACCAAGCCGGAGAAAATCTCGCAACGAGAACGAGTCCAAACACCGCCAGACAAGACCACGCTCGCTGTCGATGCCTTCGAAATAGCCCACAATGTGCATGCGGAAATACCGACCAGGCGGCAGCGAAGGAGCTCCCATGCGAGCCGCGTAAAACGGCTTGCAAACTTCCTCCACAAAAGCATCGAAGCCGGCATCGGCCAATACCTTCTGCAGCTTGTCGTAGAAGGCGTGGCCCGGAGAACGCGGCATCTCAGCCCATGTCATCATCAGGTCGTCTTGAACCCCGGTCTCTCGCCGCATCGTCATCGCAAAAACCCTGCCCGAATCCCGATAGCTGCATTGAGTCAGTCAAACCTGACTTCGTCAACGGGCTGTTAGGGGCCCTGGCAGACGAGACGGTTTGCACAGGGTCCATAATCAAGGAGATGGCGGGCTCGCACGCCGGACCGCTCACAGGGTCGGAAGTGCCCGCCCGTCCGGCTTCAATGGGTTCTGCTGATTTATGGCGCACCGGAAGCACCCGGATTGCCTCACCCATCTGTTTATCGCCGCATGTTGCGTCACACGGCGTGCGAGGTTCTCCACCCCGCGAGATCAAAAGCGACTTACGAATTCAAACATCTCCCTATTCGAATTCAACCCAACGCACCGGGTCAATATCAAGAACCCTTGGTATTGGTCTGTCCGCATCAGCAGGCGCATGGCGCCCGATGAACCGATAATCTGACGACGCTTTTGACGAAGAAATGTGCGCTAGTTTCGTATTGTCGCGCCAGGTGCCGGTGCCACGCTCAGCACCTGCTTCGGATTGGCGAATCGATTGTTGTCGATCCTGTAAAGCAGACTTTCAGCTACGGTCTCACCGATGGCGTAGGCCGGCGAACTGACGCTGGAGATGAGTGGAAGCGAGAACTGCCGGAAGGGAAACGCATTGAACCCGGCGACCATCAGGGTCTCCGGAATGGCCACGCCACGGCGCGAAGCGGCATGGATAGCTGCAATACCGATCTGGTCGTTGGCGCCGACAATGGCGTCTGGAATTCCAAGTCGGTCGAAAGCAGACAGGATCTGGTCGATCCCCGCCTGGAAGTCGGTCTCGTTACAGCCAATGCGGGTCACTTTGGCGCGGCGGTGGGCGGCTGCGCGCACGCCGGCTTCCCGCCGCTCAACCGCCGGCCAGGTATGGGTGGGGGCGGCGAAGACAATTCGCTCGGCGCCCGCGGCGAGCAGGGAATCGGCCAGATCACGGGCGCCGGCGAAGTCGTCCTGGAAGACCGAACACGTGTCGGAAAGCTCCGGCATGTCATCCTGAATGATCGCAAGAGGATGGTGCAGGCGCTCGAGAATCCGGTAGATTTCGTGTCGGGATTCCCGGTCGCCGGAAGCGAAGACCGCCAACGCGTCGACGCCGGCGGCGTGGGCCACGATCTTCTTCAGTCCGTCGATATCCTGGACCCCGTTGATCATCAGTCCATATCCGGCATTGGCGAGCGCGTTGCTCATGCCGGCCGCAACTTCGTTGAGATAGGGATCGTCGAGAAAGCGGCGGTCAGGATGGACGATCGTCAGACCGATGGCGTATTCGCGCTGCATGCGCAGGCTGCGGCCGCTGCGTTGGGGCCGATAGCCGAGTTCGTCGATCACCGTAAGGATGCGCGTCTGCGTATCCTTTGAAACGCGTCCGGCGCGTGCGTTGATGACGTTCGAAACGGTCATCATCGAAACGCCGGCCTTGTCGGCCACATCCCGCAATGTCGGAGCGCGGCGCGAACCCGCAAAAGTCATGGACGGTTACACTCCCTGGTTCGCCGCTTTCCCGGCTGAGTCATGCGGTCTCGCTGAAGACCCGGATTCAACTCGTCCCCGGTTGCTCGTTAACCCGACTCGCAAGAGGCCGAGGTATCATCCCCGGGCGCCGGCCGCCCCGCGTAGCAGTGTCGTCCGGGTTGTGTCGAGACCAAATGTCTCGGTGAGCGCGACGCCGTAGATCGACTCGGCGCGTTCGAGGCTGACCCATCCTTCACGGACGTCGCTTGCCACGCGAGCGGGATCCCGCTCGCCGGGCGGCCCGTATCCACCGCCGCCACAGCTGATCGATACCATCGCTTCGCCCGGGCCGATGACCACCTCGGCGCAGCCTGGAACCGGCTCCAGCGTGCCGTCGATGTGCTTCTTGAACTGGGCGGACGGACCGCCGGGCAAGCCGCCCCGGGTTCCGGCCGCCGGGTTTGCGTTGCCGTCGCTGACATAGGCGACGGTCATGTCGCTATCCAGCGGCGAGAATTCGGAGTAGGCGCCAAGTGCACCGCGGAAGCGGCCCGCGCCTTCCGTGTCCGGCATCAGGCGCCGCGCATGAACGATGATCGGATGGCGCAGCTCATCGATCTCCATTGAATCCTGATAGCACATGCCGGCGTTGCCGACGTGGAGGATGGTGAGCCAGCCATCGGTGGTCGGCGTTCCGGCGCCGCCGGTACAGCCGAGATAGACCTCGTTGACGAATGGCTCGCCCTCGTGGATGCCGGAAATGACGCCGGACGACGGCGGGATCACAGCTCCGGTTTCGGCCATGCCAAGCCCGTCGGCAAGTTCGGCAATGGCGCATTGCACCGGGTTGGCAACTCTGTCGGCGAGATTGGTGGTTGCGACTGAACAGGATGTCGGATGGACCGGGCGGCCCACCGTGCAGCCGTCGCGCAAATGGACCTTGATCCGACGGAAACTCCCCTCGTTCTTGGGCACCGTGTGGTCGATCGAGTTGAAGATACCCACCATCGGCGCCGACAGTGCGCATCCTTCTGAGAGGTTCAGGCCGTTCTCCATACAATCGGGATTGTCTCGCAGGTCGACCTCGATCATCGCGTCGTCCGGCCGGACGTCGACGGTCACCTTGATCTCGACGCCGTCGTCCGGTGTCGCGGGGAACGGGTCGTGCCTGCTGCTGCGGGTTATCCGGCCTTTTGGCATCGCGGCGACAACGTCGATCATCCGCTGTTCGCTATAGTCGAACCAGGCGCGGGCGTAGTCTTCGAGCGCCTCCCAACCGATCTCACGGCCAAGCGCTAGGATTTCACGCTCGCCGACCCGAGCGGCGCCGAGCGTGGCGAGGTAGTCTCCCCACCATTGGTCCGGCACCCGGATACGCATGCGGCACATGCGGACGATGTCCATGTTGTGCTCGTAGTCGCTCTGGATCTTGACCGCGGGAAAGATCAGCGCGCCCTCGCCATAGACGTCCCTGGCGGCGCCCATATAGGTGGTTGGCAGCGCATTGCCGCAATCGGCCTGGTGCCCCTTGGCGAGAAGCGTGAAACGATGAACGCCGTCATCGTCGATCACCGGCACGAGGATCGAATGATCGGCCGGATGGGTGCAGCCGTGATACGGGGAGTTGTGAAGAAACGCATCGCCGCGCCGCAGCACCGGATGGTTCTCGGTCATTGTCCGGCACATGATCTCCGGGCCGCGCAGCACGTGGATCGGCAAGCTGTCGGAAGCGGTGAGCAATTCGTGCCGTGCCGTCAGGATCACACACGAGAAATCGCGGGCGATCGTCAGGATGCCGGACCGTCCGGTTCGATGCAGCGTGTTGGACATCTTGCGGGCAATGCCATCGAGGCGTGCGGTGAGCACGGCCATCTGCACGCCGCCGACTGTCGAGGTCGGGGTCATCTAGGACTCCTGCGAACGAATGTCGATGACAAGCGTACCGCGCTGGTCGCGGCGGGCGGTGACACCGGGGTCGATGACGATTGACGTGAAGTCGGATTCCACGATCGCCGGGCCGATCACGGTGTCGGCCTCCGTCAGAGCTTCGAAACGATGGATTGCGGCATCGACCCAGCCGAGCCCGGCGAAATAGGCCTGTCGCTGTAACATTGCCGACATGTCGACTGGTGTATTCAGGCGTCCCAGATGTGGCGCGCCGATACGGCACCGCACCGTGGCGTTCCAGCCAACCGTCTCGATCGCTGAAGTAGGATCATTGACGGCAAACACCTCTTGATGCGTGCGGTGGAAGTCGGTGACCAGCGCTTCGACGTCGCCGGGACCGTCGAAGCGGCTTGCCCGCATCGGCACCTCGATCTCCCACGCCTGGTCGGGATAGCGGGCCTCCGTGGACCAGTCGATGGTGACTACTGAGGGATCGACGCCGGTGCTTTCGGCAAAAGCATGACAGCGCGTCTCGAGCCGGTCGAGGATCGCATTGACACCGTCCATGTCGAACGCCCTGCTGTCGGTATGAAACATCGCCTGATTGTGGGCCATAAGGTCGGAGACCAGAGCCCCGGCTGCGGCGAGCACGGCCCCGGTTTCGGGGACCAGCACGGTATGGCATCCCAGCCGCCGACCAATCGGCACGCAGTTGAGGCCGGCAGCCCCGCCCCCGGCGATGAACGCCGCGTCTGCCGGATCGATCCCCTGGTTGACGGTAATCCCCATGATGGCCTGAACCATATTCTCCGTCGCCAGGCCCACCACCGCCGCCGCGGCTTCCTCGACCGTCAGGTCGAGCGGGTCGGCCACAGCGCCGTGAATTGCCGACGCGGCCGCTTGTCGATCCAGAGCCATTCGGCCGCCAAGGAAGAATGAAGCGTCGATGTATCCAAGAACGATCGCAGCATCGGTCACCGTCGGTCGGGTGCCGCCTTGTCCATATGCCACCGGCCCCGGCACCGCCCCGGCGCTGATTGGCCCGACATGCAAGAGGCCGCCTTTGTCGACCCAGGCAATCGACCCGCCGCCGGCACCAATACTCTTTGTATCGACGGACGGCATACCGGTCATGTGGCTGGAAAGGGGGCGCCCGAGCCAGGTCTCGCGGGTCCGCGGGATGCGTCCGGCACGGACCAGCGAAACATCGAATGTCGTACCGCCGGCGTCTCCGACGATCAGCGTGTCCGATACATCCGCCGGTGCATATGCGCGGGCACCGACCGGCCCCATACTCGGTCCGGAGTTGATCAAATGAACGGGAGAGCGCGCGACATGGGTCGCATCCATGACGCCGCCCTGCGACGTGACGACCAGCAGGCGACCCTTGAACCCTGCAGCATCGAGGCGGCTTTCGAGGCCGCTCATATACGCCCCCATGATCGGCTTCAGTGACGCGTCCAGACAGGTCGACATCGCCCGCCGGTATTCGCGGATTGACGGGTTGATCTGATGCGACAACGTGAAGGGGATGCCGGGCAGGTGTCGCTCGATCAAGCGCCCGATGGCCAGTTCATGAGCTGGATTGACGATCGACCACAACAGACAGACGGCAACTGCCTCGACTTCCTTTGGGCGCAAGCTCGCGATCAGGTCGACCACCTCGTCCTCGTCGAGCGGCGTTCTGATCGAGCCGTCGCGGAGGATCCGCTCGCCGACCTCGTAGGTAAGCGATTTGGGTACGAATGGATCCGGATAGGGAACCGTGAAGTTGAAGGCCTCCTGTCGCCCGCCCTCGCGAAACACAAGCGTATCCGGATGGCCGCTGGTGGTAACAAAGGCCGTCCGCGCTGTTCGCCCCGTCACGATCGCGTTGATCGCATGGGTGGTGCCATGCACCATGAACTCGGCCCGGCCAAGGTAGTCGGTCAGGCTTTCATTCGCCTGCTCCGCGGCGATCATGAGCGCATCGAGGACACCGGCGGCGGGATCCGTCGGTGTGGTTGGCGCTTTGTAGATGCGGACACTGCCGTCGAGTTCACCGGCAATCAGGTCGGTGAATGTACCGCCGGTATCGACGGCAAACCGCAGGCCGGCTTTTGTGCCAACCGAGTCGGTTTGGCGCGGCAGATTCGTGGGATTGTTCATGGCGTCGCTCCAGCCGGCGGTATTGGCGGCCGGTACATTATCCCGGTCGTGCTGGAGCGAGGCGCGTCAAAGGACGAGGACATGGCCACCGTCGATGACGAGCGTTGCCCCGGTCATGAAATCGGAGCCGTGTGATGCCAGAAGCAGGATGGCTCCGTCGAAGTCTTCCACCTGGCCGACGCGTAGGAGCGGGATTTCGTCGACAAGCGGCTGGCTGGCTTCGCTGGCGAAAAAATCGCGATTCATCCCGGTCACGACGTAGCCCGGCGCCAGAGTATTGACCCGGATGCCTTTGTCGGCGAGCTCGAGTGCCATGATCCGGGAGAGCTGAGAGACACCGGCCTTTGCAGCCGAATAGGCCGCCATCTCGGCCCTCGGCCGTAGCGCGAGGATCGACGACACGTTGACGATCCGGCTTCCGGGTTTCATGCGGCGGGCGGCTTCCCGCGCCATCAGGAATAGGGAATCGAGATTGACGTCGAGGATTTCGCGCCAGTCATCGAAGCTCAGGGTTGCCACCGCGCCGCTGCTGGAGATTCCGGCGTTGTTGACCAGCAGGTCGATCGGTCCGAATGCTGTTTCGATCTCGTCGAAGACTTCGGGAATCCGGTCGGGATGCTTCAGGTCGAACGGCGTAACGATCGACACGCCGCCGGCATCGGCGATCGCCGCGGCCACCCGGTCAAGTTCTTGGCGCCGCCGGCCGGCGAGGGCGACCCGCGCTCCGTTTGCCGCCAGCACTGTTGCGAAACGGGCGCCGAGCCCGCTCGACGCACCCGTCACCAGAGCAACCGTTCCGGACATGTCGAAAATGGCCTCGGCTCTCATGGCCGCCGCGGCGGTGGCGGTCGGTGCGGCGTCAGCCATGGTCGTGCCCCGGCGTGAACAGGCCAGGGTGGGACTGGCCTGCAGGATCGCCTGGTTCTGCACTCGGCGGTGCTTTGCCCGTTGCGATGCTACCGACGCCGATTTCCGATCGGCCGTCGAACATCCCGGGGCCGAGGCCTGAATGCTGCATCCGGTGCCGATGGACGAGCGGGACCTTGACCCCGCTGCCGACCCCTTTCTTCGACCGAAGTCCGCTTGCCACGTTTCTCCCCGACCGTATCTCTGATGTTGTCAGAGAACTCCGTATTTGGCGTAGACGTCGGCGAGCAGGCTGCCCTCGCGCAATTCGTCGCGTGTGTGGTTTTCGGCGGTTGCCTTGACGAATGCCAGGCGGAAGGCCTCTTCCGCAACGTCTTGCGGGACAGCGACGACACCGTCCACGTCGCCAAACAGGATATCTCCACTGCGGACCCGCACCCCGCCGCAATCCACCGGCCGGTCGATTTCGACCATCTTACCCCTCCCACGGCTGTCCAGTGGTCCGATGCCGCCATGGAACACCGGGAAGCCAAGATCGCGAATCATGCGGACATCACGCACCAGGCCATCGGTGACGCAGCCGACAGCGCCCCGGGCCAAAGCGGCGGTCGTTAGAAGCTCTCCCCACGGCGCCAGACGGTCGGTCGGGCCGTCACAACCGAGGACCGGCACCTCACCAGGCTTCAGATCGTCGATCAGCTGGATTTCCAACTCGTAGGGATTCTCGCCGTCGATGACGGAGTAGGTGTTGGTGTAGAGGCCGGTTCGGGCTTTGCCGAGCAGCACCAGCGACTCGTCCAATGGGCGGACAAAAGGCCGGAGCGCCCTGTTGGGATGGCCCAACTCGTCGAGCACGTCCGATAGCACGGCCGTGTAGAGTGTTTCCTTGATTTCGGCGGATAGGATCACGCTTTGGGTCTCACCTGTCAGAGTCAGATTTAACGTTAAATAATCGCCGTCTGGCCGTCAAGCGGGGACTGGGGGAGCGGCTCACACCGGTGCCCATTCATGCCATACGCGAAAGTAGCTGTTTGCGCTCCCACGATTGTTCATAAGGTGCTTGTTGCCGGTGTGACAACCGGCATTGTCCTTTGTTCGGTCTCCACGGCAACGCAAACGTCCTCGTCGGCCCCAGCCGCATTTACGAATAGATGATGTATGCGTAACGCGCCTGTTCTATTGATAGCCGGACGCCCGTCCAGCCAGGGTTCATCACCGTTGTCTGCGGCGTTCGGAAGACCCGCGGCCAGTACGAAAACAGGGAGAATCTTGTGAAGGTGTTGAGACGATGAGACATGCCTCCGTCCAGATCGCGGTGATCAAGGGTGACGGGATTGGCGTCGACGTGGCGGACGCGGCGCTGGCGGTTATTGATGCCGCCAACAGCGCCGTCGGCGGTTTCGAAACGAACTACCGATATATCGATGCCGGCGCTCGTTTCTACCAGGAGACCGGACTCGACGTCGAGACGGGTGGTGAGGAGGCCGCCGCAAACGCCGATGCGATTTTTCTCGGTGCGATCGGCCTGCCGACGGTGCGCCATCCCAACGGGACCGAGATCGCGCCGCATTTGAGGCTTCGCGATCAGCACCAATTATATGCCGGTGTACGCCCGGTGCGCGCCTACCCGAACAGTCCCCAGCGGCTTGCGGATCCGCGCGCCAGAAAAATCGATCTCGTCATCTTGCGGGAATCCACCGAAGGTCTGTTCTATTCCGCGGCGGTCCACGGCCGCAGCCGCGTCGTCGACAACATCGAGGTTCAGGACACGCTCAGGATTACCCGAGCGACAACGGAGAAGTTGCATCGTTTTGGCTTCAGGCTCGCCGAGCAACGGCGTCGTCGCGGCGGCCGCGGCCTGATCACCTGTGTCGACAAGGCCAACGTGTTCTTGTCGATGGCATTTTTCCGACAGATCTTCGACGAGATCGCCGCAGAGCATGGCGACGTTGAGACCGGCTACAACTACATTGATGCCCAAGCGCTGGATCTCGTCCGACGGCCCTGGGACTTTGACATTCTGGTCACCGAGAACATGTTCGGCGACATTCTCTCAGATCTTGCCGCCGCGCTGGTGGGCGGGATGGGCATGGCGGCCTGCGCCGAGATCGGCGATTCCACCGGGCTGTTTCAGCCCGCCCATGGTAGCGCGCCGGATATCGCCGACCAGGACAAGGCAAATCCGCTGGCTGCCATTCTCAGCGCTGCACTCATGCTCACATATCTCGGCGAACAATCCGATAATGCTTCCCTGGAGACAGCCGGCGCCTTGATTGACGACGCGGTCTACCGGGGGTTCGCCGAGAATCGGATCCGCCCGATGGAGTTTGGCGGCGACATGGGCACGCGGGAGGTGGCTCGCGAGGTCGTTGCCCTGGTCGGCGAGACGAAGACCCGCGATGCTACCGTTGAGGCGATGTGATGCCGGTCGAGCGGCCGCTCCGGGTTGCAGTTGTCGGTGCAGGTTATTTCAGCCAGTTCCACCTGAGCGCCTGGGAAGAAATGCCGGAGGTTTCGCTGGTGGCCGTTTGCGACCTCGATCCGGTGCGTCTGGCAGCGGCCACAGATGGACGCAGCGCCCGCGGCTATGACGACCTCGCGATTCTGCTCGCGAACGAATCGCCGGACATTGTCGACATTGTCGCTCCCCCCGTCGCCCATGCCGGCCTCATCCGGGCCTCGCTGCATCCCGGTCGCACGATCATCTGCCAGAAGCCGTTCTGTCTCTCCCTGGACGAAGCGGCTGCCGTCAGCGAAGAGGCCGCCGGCGCCGACACCCGCGTGGTCATCCATGAGAACTTTCGTTTCCAGCCATGGTACCGCGCCCTCAAGACCATGCTCGACGACGGGGCCTTGGGGTCGATCTACCAGGCGCGCTTCGTCTTGCGCCCCGGTGATGGCCGCGGGGCGGAGGCTTATCTTCACCGGCAGCCGGCGTTTCAGAAAATGCCACGCTTCCTCATCCATGAAACCGGTGTGCATTTCATTGACCTGTTCCGATGGATGTTCGGGGCAATCGATGCGGTTTACGCTGATGTGCGCCGGCTGAACCCGGCGATCAGCGGCGAGGACGCCGGCGTCCTGATCTTCGATCACCAGGACGGAACCCAGTCCATTTTCGATGGCAACCGGCATAGCGATCACGCCGCCGACAATCGGCGCAAGACGATGGGCGAGATGACAGTGGAGGGCGAGGGCGGAACGGTGCGAGTTGACGGATACGGGCGGATGTGGCTCCGCCGTTTTGACGAAAACCGGGAACAGCCGATCCACCTGGATCTGCCGGTCGACGACGATGCGTTCGGCGGCGGCTGCGTCGCAAATCTCATCCGGCATGTGGTTGACGGCCTGGTCCGCGGGGCTGCGATCGAGAATCAGGCCGGCGATTACTTGGCAGTCATGGCCATCGACGACGCGGCCTACACATCCGCTGGATCGGGCAAGAAGATCAGGCTCGGTGGCTCGCCCATCACAACCCTGGAGCCATAGGTCGCGGAGATCCGCGAGCGGTTTCCGATCAACACGTGAGCCGTGTCCACCAGGGAGCGCGCGTTTATATCTTGCGGCCACTATCGGTGGTATCATCGGTGGACTCACCAGCGGGTGACCGACATCGCCTAGGCCACCGGCATTTCGTTCTCAAGGCCGGAATCTTCTATTGTCATCCAGTCGTCTGCCAGTGGTCAAAGTCCATGGCTCGCCTTACCAGCGCGGACTGCAGCACGGACGAGCGTGCGGTGATCTCATCGCCCGCTATCCTGACGTGCTGCTTGAGGTCCTCAGTTTCGAAGCGCGGTTGCGGGCTATCGAAGTCACCAGCCTGCCGACCCGTGATGAGTTGCTCGGTAGAGCAATGCGGTTTTTGCCCGCGCTCGAGGCCTTCGCTTCGCATTTGGTTGAGGAAGTTCGAGGAATTGCCGAAGGCGCGAAGCTCCCATTTGCGGAAGTTCTCCTGGTCAACGTCCGCGCCGAAGTCATGGGAACGGTACCAGTCGAAAACCTGTGCACCGCCTTCGCCGTCGGACCAAGTGCTACGGCGGACGGGAGCGTTCTATCCGGTCAGAATCTGGACCAGCACCCGCTGAATCGAAATCTAATGATTGTGCTCCATGTCGAACCGGACGATGGGCCGGCGATCCTGATGGGCACGTTTGCCGGCTTGGTCGGCTACCCCGGAATCAACGCCGACGGACTCAGTCTGTTCCAGAACGCCCTGTCGACGACGGTTTGGCGGACGGGCGCCATGCCGCACTACTTCCTCAAGCGCGTGTTTCTTGAGCAATCCAACCTGCGCCAATGTCTGGCGGTTGCGCGGAAGGCAGACGTCTGCTCTTCGTCGAATTACATCGTCACGGACCGTGAAGGCACTCTTCGCGATCTGGAGATGACGCCGGACACGATGGCTGTGCTGGAACCCGACGATGATTTCCTGGTCCATGCGAATCACTTCCGCAGCCGGAATCTGATTCCGGAAGAAGCGCTCCTTTCAGCTCTTCCCGATTCAGCCGGAAGAGTCCTCAGACTCGAAGAGCTCCTTGCAAGCCGATCAGGGCGCATCACGATCGACGACCTCAAGACGTTCTTGGCAGATCACGAGGGTTCACCCACCGGCATCTGCCGTCACGAAGCCCATGCCCAGACCATCTCTTCCATGATCGCCGAGCCGGAACATGGCCGCCTCCATATCGCGAACGGGCACGCGTGCACTTCCGATTTCGTGACCTACAGTCTTTGACCTGCATGCTTCCATTTTCGGTACGCGGAATTCGCTACGCCCGAGAGTTCGGTTTGGCGATCGATTTGCGGGACACCACATGCGGGGGAAATGTCAGGTGCTGCGGCGGACCGTCGAATCCGTACCTAATTCGATTGTCCAGCAGTTCGAACGCCTTCGATCCGAGCAATTCGAATGGCTGGTAGACGGTTGTCAACGGAGGATCCACAAACTTGGAGATCTGGACGTCGTCGATGCCCACGACCGAAACATCTTCCGGCACTCTGAGCCCGACTTCGTTTAGAGCGGCGCATGCTCCAATGGCGTGCATGTCATTTATCGCCACTATTCCGGTCAGTTTCGGGACAGCGGCGAGAAGCTCGCGGGCGGCCGCCTCGCCGTGCTCGACCGCATTGGTATCATCGAAGCCGAACGCGGCGACCGGTGCAGACACCGGGGACGGATGCGGGTGCAGATTCGCTTCGAGGAGAGCGTCCTTGTAACCTTGAAATCGTTCTTGGCGAGAAACGGTCGGCGTGGTGGCCGACACGTACCCGATCTTCGTGTGCCCGTTCTCAATCAGAGTGCGCGTGGCTAGATACCCAGCCTTCCGATTATCAAAACTGACGCTGTCGATCGGCAGATCGATCCCGTTCACGGTCGCTCCGAGATCGATCGCGACGATCACCAGACCGTCGGCGATGAGCTGCGTGAAATGGTCGAGGGTGAACGGGGACGAGCTGATGATGATCCCGCGAATGCCAAGATCCAGAAACTGGGATGCGTATCGTTTCTCGCGGACGGGGTCGCGCTGGGTGTTGCCGAGGACAACCTGCAAGCCCTGAGCCTCCGCAGCCACTTCGACCGCACGTGCCATTGCTCCATGTGATGGGTTGGCGACGGACGGGACGAGCAGGCCAAGCATGGGTACGAAGCCGGTTTTGAGATGGCGCGCCGGCCCGCTACGCCGATAGCCGAGTTGACTGATCGCCGCTTCGATCCGCTGCATTGTTTCCGGCCGCATGCGCTCCGGCCGATCATTCAAAAAGTTGGATACCGTGCTCACCGAGGTCTCCGCCAGAGCAGCGACATCCCGTATGCGAGGGCGGTCAGCGGTCATACCTGGATTGCCTCCCTGAAGAGGATCTGAGTCTGCTGGATCGATTTACTATATCGATTTACCTACTTTTATGCTATGGATAACCGTTTCTGCATGAACAGTAACAGGGAGGGAGTTATGAGATTCAAAAGCTTGTTTGGCGCTTGCGTAATTCTACTTGCCGGAGGACCCATGTTCGGCGGAGGTGCCGCGAACGCACAGAACGAGGATCTGAAATTCTTCGTCAATTTCATCGGCGGCCCTGAGATTCAGTTCTTCGCCGTTGTCAAAAGAGGTGTCGAGGAAGCAGGCCGGGATCTCGGAGTGGAGGCCATTTACAGCGCGCCTAAATGCTGCGACATCAACTTGCAGGCTCAGATTCTCAAGTCGAACGTCGCCGCGCAGCCCGACGGCATCGCGGTCGAGTTTAACGATCCGAAGGCTTTGAGCCGGCCGATCCTTGATGCGCTCGACGATGGGATCGACGTAATCCTCGTCAACGTACAGAATTTCGCCGAGGAGACTGATCCGCGCATCAAGGCTCTCGCCTACGTCGGACAGGATGAATTCACATCGGGCGCCAAGGTGGGCGCAGGTCTTCTGCCAAACGTCGAACAGGGCGCTCGAGTCGTTTGCCAAAACCCTGGTCCCGCGCAGATCGTGCAGACCGTTCGCTGCGACGGCCTGAAGGGTTTCCTGGAGGCGGAAATAGGCGCAACGGTTGACACCCTGGTCAACAGGGCCACGACGCCCGCCGAAGGCATGGCCGTTCTGGACAGCTACATGAGAGCGAATCCCGACACGGCCGCGATCGTCAGTCTGAATCCCGAGACCGGCACGATCGCCTGCCGTTGGGCCGAAGACAACGACAAGGTCGGCGAGGTTGCTATTGGCGGATATGATGCTTCGCCTGCGGTCCTGGACTGCATCAAACGGGGCATCACGTCGTTTACGCTTGTGCAGCAAGCTTATGCCCAAGGTTATCTCGCAGTGGTCAACCTCTACATGAGGGCCAAATACGGGATGACACCGTCCGACATGAACACCGGGACACTGCTGGTCACTCAGGATAACGCGGCTGAGTTTGAACCGATAGTCGAATCGGGGCGTGGCGGTTGACTCTATGGGCGACAAAGCCCGCAACGATGCTGCGGAGGCCGGCGCGCCGGCCTCTCAGCGCTTGCCTGTCGTCAAGCGTTGGATTTTGCGCTTGTTCGCAGTTCAGGAGCTTGGCGTCCTTCTGGCGGGCATCATCATCGCGGCAGTGTTTTCGTACTTTTCCCCGCATTTTCTGACTGCTGCTTCCGCCGGTTCGATCCTGGCCAGCGCCGTCCAGTTCGGAATCGTCGGTCTCGGCATTACCATCTTGATGATTTCCGGCGAGTTCGATCTTTCAGTCGCCTCCGTTTACGCCTTGTGCCCACTCGTGATGGCCGCGCTTTGGATCAACGCCGATCTGAACGTCTATGTGGCATTGGGCTTGGCCCTGCTGTTCGCGGCGGGCATCGGGATGATCAACGGCCTCGCCACGCTGCTTCTCGGAATACCGTCCTTCATCATCACTCTGGCCACAGCTCTTTTTTGGGCAGGCGTCAGCCTCAACCTTACCGGCGGCTACCCGATCTCTTATTTTGGTGATTCTCCGGTCATGAACTGGCTGGGCGCTGCCGAAATCGGGAGCACGCGCATCTCGGTATCAATTCTCTGGCTGATCACGATTGCCGCGGTGCTTGCGGCCGTCCTGCGTTTGACAGCCTTCGGCAACTGGGTCTTCGCAAGCGGCGGCGATGCAGCCGCTGCGCGGGCGATGGGCGTTCCCGTAGCCCGCGTGAAACTGACTTGTTTCGTCATTTCATCGGTTCTGGCCGCACTCACCGGCATCGTGCAGTTCGGTTCTTTTGGATCCGCGACGCCGACCCAGGGTTCCGATCTGGCGTTGACGGCAATCGTGGTTGCCGTAGTTGGCGGCGGTGCGCTCATGGGCGGTCGGGGCAGCATCATCGGTGCGTTGCTGGCATCGATTGTACTCGGAATGTCCTTTGTCGGCTTGGTGCTATCCGGAGTATCGACGACCTGGTTTCAATCTTTCGTGGGCTTTCTGCTGCTCTTCGCCGTTATCGTCAATATGCGGACTCAGGGCCTGGGTGCCAGATTCGGGGTCATCCGACGCTCATGAACAAGCAGACACCAGCCGCAAACATTTTTGAACTGCGCGACGTTACGAAGAGCTTCGGCAATGTGGTGGCGATAGAGGGCGTGACACTGGAAGTCTCGCGCCACGAAACCATCGGATTGGTCGGCGACAATGGCGCTGGAAAGTCAACGCTGCTGAAGGTGATGAACGGTTTCTATGCTCCTGACCGCGGTGAGATCAAGTTCCAGGGAAAATCGCTCAGGTTCCGATCGCCCCGAGAAGCGCGAAGCGTCGGCATCGAGACGGTCTACCAAGATCTGGCATTGATCCCGGAACTCAGTCTTTGGCGCAACTTCTTCCTTGGCCGAGAAATCAAAACGGGCAGGCTGCCATTTCAGGTGCTGCGCGCCAACCAGATGCGCGAAATCACCATGGTGAACCTCCGCGAAATGGGGCTAACGCGCCTTCGCTCTCCGGACGAGCCGGTCAACATCCTGTCGGGCGGTGAAAGGCAGGCGGTGGCCATATCAAGAGCCAGGTATTTCGGGGGGAGTGTTCTGCTCCTCGACGAACCCACCTCCGCCCTGTCGGTCAAAGAGACGGAGAAGGTTTCAGAGGCGGTCCAGGCCGCGCGCAGCAGCGGACTCGGTGTCGTTGTCATCGAGCACAACATCGCCAACGTGCACCGGATTTGCGATCGGATCGTGGTCATGGAGCACGGTCGCGTTTTCAAATCGGTGAGACGCGAAGATGTGTCGGTCAGCGAGGTTGCAGATATGGTGGCTGGGCGACATGTCAACTGATGTCGCATCATCGTCCAACAAACCATTTCACCCAACTGCGGGGGCTTCTCGCCGATCGGTGTTCGCGACGGCTGGGCGTTGATGAGGAGAATGTCGACACGGTCATCGATATCGCACTGCGCTCGCAAACGCACATCTGGACCAATCCCAGACCAGTGGATTCCGCCCTGCTGCGCGAAACATTGCTGCTGGCCCTCCACCATTGACCAATAACTCGACTGCGAATGGGCATAGCCATGAATGACGATACTTCCGAACTGAATGCGCTGTCGGCGGTCGAGATCAGGGATCGAACCGTACGGGGTGATTTGTCCCCGCGCGAAGTCACCAGCGCATGTTTGCGGCGCATCGGCAGTGTCGATGATCTGGTCAGATCCTTTGTGACGATCGATGAACCCGCTGCAATGGCGATGGCGCAGGAATCGGAAAGACGCATCGCTGCTGGAGAGAACTTGCCCCTTGCCGGCGTCCCGTTTGCGCTGAAGGATTTGACCGATACGGCGGGATTACGGACCACCTACGGATCACGCATCGGCGAACACAATGTGCCAAGTCGCGACGCTGCGGTGGCTCGCCGGCTGCGGGAGGCGGGCGGAGTACTGTTGGGCAAGACCAACACTCCCGAGTACGGCAATCGCGCCACGACGGCGTATGGTCTCTTTCCGCCGACCCGGAATCCCTGGGATCTCACCAAAACACCCGGCGGCTCGAGCGGTGGCTCTGCCGCTGCGGTCGCTGCTCTACTGTGCCCGATTGCGGAGGGATCGGATGGCGGCGGGTCGATTCGAATCCCCTCAAGTTGCTGTGGGGTAGTGGGCATCAAACCGTCCCGCGGCCGCGTGTCCAATTTCCCCGAGTCAAACCCCCGCGGTGGCCTGACAACGCATGGGCCGATCGCGCGAACCGTCCGTGATGCCGCGCTGATGCTTGACGTGATGTCTGGGCCTGAACCCGGCGATCCGTTCATGGCCCCACCGCAGGCGCCGTCGTTCTTCGAGTCGGCCGAGCGCGATCCCGGGAGCCTCCGCATCGGATTGCTCGTTACCAGCGACAAGTGGATCGATCCACAGGTTGTGTCCGCTGTTGAGAAGACCGCATCGTTACTGGAGTCGCTCGGCCACGAGGTCGAAGCCGCTGACGTTGATTTGACCGGACTGGGCCCGTTGTTTCGCGTGATGGTCGAGGCCGAAAGCGCCGCGATCGAAGTCGAGGACCCGGCCGCGTTCAGCGATCCTTACTCCCGCTGGTGCTACAAGCGAGGGATGGAGACGACGGCCGTGGAGTATATTCGAGCGACCGAGGAAATGTTTCGCCGGAGTCGCGATATCGTCGCTGCTTCGATGAAATGGGATTGCCTGCTGGCGCCCACTGTCACGTTGTTGCCGCAGCCGCTCGACACGTTCCTCGCGACGACGGAAGAGGTTGCCGACGACGACCTCGCCTACATCCCATTCACTTATCCATTCAATATCTCCGGGCAGCCAGCCCTATCATTGCCACTGGGTTGGTCGGATGAGGGTCTCCCGATCGGCGTACAACTTATCGGGCACCCATTTGATGAAGCCCTGATCATATCCGTGGCCGCGACAATCGAGCGGGCCGCACCGTGGCGACAGGTATATCCCGCCGCGATGCGCAACGCCGATGCACCAGCCGAGATCCATCCCCGCGAAACCACCGGCGGTGCAGGGTGATTGATCGTGCTTGTTGTTTGGACCTGACCGCAGGGGGGCAACACCCACTAGTCTGGTGTGCTGGCGAATGACGCGCAAGGCGAGCGCCCGAAACAAGTCAGGTCTCGCGAGGCTATGACACGAAAGCCGGTCATTGTGAGCGACGTCGAGGCTGCATCCTTGGTGGAGAGCGGTGACCATGTCCTGATCGGAGGCTCTGGCGGAGGTCTCGGAACACCGGAACGGTTTCTGAAAGCGATTGCCACTCGCCATCGCGAAACAGGCCGCCCGAAGGGCATTACCGTTGTCCATCCCGTTGGGTGTGGTGGGTGGGGCACGCAGGGCATGAGTCGGCTCGCTTTGCCTGGGCTCATCAAACGGCAGATTACCGGCCGCTCAGCAATTCGCCCGCAACGATGGAGATGGCGGCTGCGAACGAAATCGAGGCCTATACGCTACCACAGGGTGTCCTGTCGCAGCTGTGCCGCGATATCGCAGCAGGGCGGCCCGGGCTGATCACACATGTTGGACTCGGTTCCTTCGTTGACCCTCGAAACGAAGGAGGTCGGCAGAGCGCTCTGGCAACGGAGGATCTTGTCGAAGTAATTGAGATCGACGGACGCGAATATCTCTTCTACCGCACGTTCCCTGTCGATGTTGCCGTGATCCGGGCAACCACGGCCGACGAAAACGGCAACCTGACGATGGAGAAGGAGCCTTTCATCGGCGAAGTATTGGCGATGGCCCAAGCCGCACATAATTCGGGTGGGCTGGTGATCGCTCAGGTGGAACGGTTGCGTCTGGCGGGGACCAGCCCATGCCGCGACGTCAAAGTGCCGGGGATCTTAGTGGACGCGATCATCGTCGACCCAGACCAGTGGCAGACCTATGAAGTGGCCTACAACCCGGCATACAGTGGAGAGTTGAAGGTGCCGCTGGCGCCATTGCCGGCGGCGAAAATCGATCCGCGCACTTTGATCGCCCGCCGCGCCGCCCTCGAGCTGTTCCCCGGATGCATCGTCAATCTAGGCTTTGGCGTGGCCACCGGGATAGCCGACATCGTCGCCAGCGAGGGTGTTACAGCAGAGGTGACTCTGACGGTAGAACAAGGAGTCATCGGTGGTGTCCCAGCCAAAGGGAACGACTTCGGCGCCGGGGTCAATTATGAGGCGCTTATTGAACAGTGTGCTCAATTCGACTTCTACGACGGCGGCGGGCTTGACCTGGCGTTTCTCTCGTTCGCACAGGTGGACGGCCGCGGCAACGTGAATGTCAGCCGATTTCGTGGACGCCCCAACGGTTTCGGAGGGTTCATATATATCGCCCAGAACGCCAAGTGCGTTTTCTTCCTCGGCACCCTAACCGCAGGTGGACTCGGCGTGGCTGTTCAGGATGGCAGGGTCACTGTGATCAAGGAAGGCGCGCATCGCCGCTTTGTCGCGGATCTCGCCCAGCGGACTTATGATCGGGCGGGAGGCCAGTCGCGCGGACAGCCTGTTCGCTACATCACCGAGCGGGCTGTCTTCGAGGCTTCGGATGACGGTCTCGTTGTCGTTGAACTTGCTCCTGGAGTTGACCTTGAGCGCGACGTGCTCGCTAATTTCGACGTGCGTCCGCGAGTGTCAGGCAGCCTGGAATCGATGACTGAGAGCATCTTCCGCCCCGGTGCCATCGGCCTCCAGAATAGATTCAGCACGATGCCGGGTCGAGCCCGGCACGCGCGCCTCGCGGGACTGTCACGGCAACGGTAGGGACTAATGACGCTGATCAAACTCGATGTTAGGGACGGCGTAGGGCTCATCCGTCTCGACAACCCTCCATTGAATCTCATAACGAAACAGTTGATTCAAGAGCTCGACGCGGTGCTGAAGGCTGTTGCGACCGACGACTCTGTTAGGTCGGTTGTACTGACGGGGTCAGGAGCCCGTGCTTTCTCCGCCGGGTCGGACGTGACCGAGTTCCCTCGCCTGATGGACCGCGGAAGCGTGGTCGAAGAGAAGCTGGCTCAGGAGAATGCCGCCTACAGCCGCTTGGCGACGCTCCCACAACCGAGTATTGCGGCCATCGTTGGCCACGCTTTGGGCGGGGGAGCGGAGCTCAGTCTGTGCTGCGACTATCGTATCATGGGAGAGAGCGCCCAAATCGGATTCCCAGAAATCCACCTGGGTACTGTGCCGGGAAGCGGAGGACTGTCGCGTCTTCCACGCCTCGTTAATCCAAGCACGGCAATGGCTTTGGTGTTGGATGGCGATACAATCGACGCTCGACGCGCGCGTGAGATCGGACTGGTGAACGAGGTTGTGGCCTCGCAGCAATGCGTCGACGCAGCGATGGCACGGGCGCGGACCTGGGCCTTGCGCCCCGCTATCGCGGCGCGGGCAATCAAGAAGGCCATGTTGGAGATTTCACAAACAGAAGTAGAGGCCGAGATCGCCGCATCTCTGACAGTTAGCCGTTCGATCTTCAAGACCGCCGACATGCGCGAGGGCGTCTCGGCGTTCCTGCAGAAACGAAAGCCGCGCTTCAAACATGGTTGATACCAAGGGTGCTTAATATTGACCCGTTTGATGGCCCCAATTCGTCTGCCGACAAGGCACGTCTCGAAGGGCGATACGGGGTCATCGTTCGAGAGGCGTAACGCAGCTCGGCGGGCGAATTCGGGCCACCGCAGGCCAGAGTTTCTGCGGGTTGTGGACATCGTTGCGATCGGCTCATGGTACCAGCACCACGTCGCCAATCGCGCCTTGCCAAACCCTGCGGAAACTCAGGTCAAACAAGTCAATATTAAGCACCCTTGGTATGAGGTTTGCTCAAGCGGCAGTGGTTGCGGCATAGAACGTCTTCCGTGTGTCCTCGATCCGCCCGCGAACACGATAGCGGCTGCTTGCGTCGATCGCGGCCAGACCGTCGGTCGGGCCGCAGGGACATGCGAGTTTGGTCGCCGTAAGCCGGGCTCCACGTGCCAGTCGATGTCCTTGCCGGTCGCGTAACAGGTCTGCCGTTCGCGGGCCGGCCCGCCGGCCAGTTCAGATACTCCGCAGAATAACGAAGGTCAGGACCAGGCTGCGCTCCGGCGGCCAAGGAGCGCTGGATCCAGGGCGTTTCGACTTCGGTGGCCCCTTCTCATTGCGGTTGAGCCTCGATGTCGACCTCGGTTCGGATCTGTGCCTCCGGCGGTTTGGTCGATGCGGGTCATGTAGCGTGTAAAACCAACCGGTCGGTATTTTATGGTTGACAACAAACCAACCAGTCGGTACGTATCGTTTGTGTCAATCACCAGAATGTTGGAGAGAAACCATGACCTCGGAGAGCTTCATCGCCGATCCGCAGACTGTCCGGAAGACCGGAAATCGCTACGAGAGCGTGCTCGACACGGTCGGTAATACGCCGAGCATCAGGATCAGGAACCTCGCCCCTGATCACGTCCGCCTTTATGTCAAGGCGGAGGCGTTCAATCCGGCTGGTTCGGTGAAGGACCGGCTTGCAGTCAGCATCATCGAGGCAGCCGAGCGCAGTGGCGCGCTCAAGCCCGGCCAGACGGTGGTCGAGGCGACCAGCGGCAACACCGGCATCGGACTGGCGATGGTCTGCGCCGCCAAGGGATACCCGCTGGTGGTCACCATGGCCGACAGCTTCTCGGTCGAACGACGGAAGCTGATGCGGTTCCTTGGCGCCAAGGTTGTCCTTACCCCGCGTGCGGCCAAGGGGCTCGGCATGTACCAGAAGGCGAGGGAACTCGCTGATGCCAATGGCTGGTTCTTCGCTCGCCAGTTCGAAAACGAGGCCAATGCGAAGGTGCACGAGGAAACGACGGCGCGCGAGATCGTCGACGACTTCGCCGACGACCGGCTGGATTACTGGGTGTCGGGCTATGGTACCGGTGGCACGGTCACCGGCGTCGGGCGCGTGTTGCGGCGCGAACGCCCCGAGACCAGGATCGTCCTCAGCGAACCGGCCAATGCACCTGTGGTTGGCAGCGGCCACATCCAGGGCCGCAATCCCGACGGATCGCCTGCCGAAAGCCATCCGGCCTTCGAACCCCATCCGATCCAGGGCTGGACGCCCGATTTCGTCCCGCTGGTCCTGCAGGAATCGATCGACGGAAAGTACTTCGACGATGTGGTGCCGGTTGCGGGTCCGGAGGCGATGGAATGGTCACATAAGCTGGCGCGCCAGGAAGGGATCCTCGCCGGCGTGTCGGGTGGGGCGAGCTTCGCCGCTGCCATGAAGATCGCCGAAAAGGCGGCGCCGGGCTCTGTCATCGTCTGCATGTTGCCCGACACCGGCGAGCGCTACCTGTCAACGCCGCTGTTCGAGGCCATCGAGGAGGGGATGACGGAGGAAGAGGCGGCGCTCTCGATATCGACGCCGGGCTTCCATCTCGCGGCCGCCGCGTAGTTAGCGGAGTATGCTACATCGGCGGCTCTGAGCTCCCGCCGGAACTCGTGCCGGAAACACAAGTGTGCCCCGCAACTATCGGACCCTATGGCGCTTTTGGTATCTGAGCGAGAGCCGAAAGTGGAGCCTAATGTAAGCGAACGCTTCCTTCGGGACCAGACTTGAATGCTTGCTCGTATGGAGGCCGGGGCGCTTGAATGCCCCGGCCTCGTAGCGTTCCGGACGGGGTGGCCAGACTTGCAGATGTCGATTGTCGCCGCGGCGCCCAACCGGACGGGTCTTGTTGGCTCGCCGGTCCTGCCGCCCGGGCTTAACCTGGCTTCTGTCAATGCACGCGAATCGAATCGAGCTAACGAACGGACTGACCGGGGCCGTGAAACCGTAAGCAGCGTCGGTCGGGTGGGTTTGTTGAGGGGCGTAAGATCGTCGCCTTGTAGGAGGCGGGCCTGGCCGGCGCGCCTCCCTCGAGTGCTCAGGCGTCGACAGTAGCCTTGGGTCGCCGCCTGGCTGCCGGGCGCGTTGCCTTCTTTGCCGTTTTGCCGGACTCCGGCGTGCCGAACAGCAGCATCAGATAATTGCGGAACTGCACCGACTGCCGGGCCGTGATACGGACGTCCTCATAGGCGCGCTGAAGCACCAGTCCGCCCTCGATGATCGAAACAATGGTTTCGGCGAGCTGGCGCGCAGTGACCGGCAGGGCCGGCGGATAACGGTCGATCACGTCCTGGAACATGCGGACATAGGTTGAGGTCCACTGGCGCAGGATGTCGGCGACGAAATCGCGGACCGAGGGATCGAACTGCATGCTCTCATAAGTGTAGACGGCGTACATGCAGCCCGGTGACCGGTCGCTCGACTGGGCCACATAGCCCTCGAACAGTTCAAGGTAGTAGAGCACCCGCTCAAGCGGGTCGTCACTGTGGGCTTCGGCCTGTTCGACAAATTCGTCGAACATCGCCAGATCCTGTTTGGCATGCCACTCGACCAGTTCGCGAGCGAGAGCGGCCTTGCCTTTGAAGTGATGAAAAAAGGCGCCCTTGGTCAGGCCGGCCGACTTGAGGATGTCGTCGATCGACGTGCCGGCAAAGCCATTGTCCATCACCAGCGTTCGCGCCGATGAGAGAATACGTTCGCGAGTCACTTCGCCTCTGCCGGCCATAACCTGATCCCTTCCATACCAACCGGTTTGTAATATGTGGTGTTGGCCCGCGATTGGCAAGCCCCCCATCCGGACGCTTCGAATTCTGCCATCCCATCCCCTGTGACGGCGATCACATCAATTCTGATTGACAAGATACCAACCGGTCGGTATGTAACAAACCAACTAGTCGGTATGTTTAGAAATCAGGAGCAAGGGCAATGGACGCCTTCATCGATTTGGTTCAGGAAAACCCTGCGGCGGTCGGCTTTGGCGCGATAGGCTTGTTCTGCCAGCTGATTTGGCCGCTGTTCCGCGCCCGCCGCGCGATGATGACGGCGCAGTTGGGCATCGGCGTCGACTACAGCCTTCATTATGCGTTGATGGACGCGTGGAGCGGCGCTGGCGTCGCGGCGCTGGGCGCGACGCAGACAGCGCTCAACCTGATTGCGGGGGACAGGGCCTGGCTGAAGCGGGCCGGGGTGGTGTTCCTGCCGGTGGTGACGGTAATCTGTGTCGCGACCTGGTGCGGGCCAGCCTCGCTGTGCGCGCTGGCCGCCGTCAGCCTGGTGATGATCGGCCGTATGCAGAGCGACACTCTGCGGCTGCGCATTCTGCTACTGGCCGCCGCCCCCTTTGGTATGGGCTACGACATTCTGATCGGCTCGATTCCCGGGCTGATCGGTGCAGTTTTTTCGGCATGTGTCGCGGTCACGATGCTGGTCCGGGAAGTCAGAGAGCGCCGCGGCGAGAGCCTCCGGCTCCAGTTTCAGTTGTCCTGACCGGAAGTCGAAAGGAGACCCGAACGATGACGGATTTTATTGTCGAGGTTTCGCTGCCCGAACCGCTCGCGTCCGCGCGCATCAAGGATGCCATCCGGACGCTTGGCTCGCATTTCGCCACACGCGCGAATTGGCGGCTGAGGGAAGGAGAATACACCGGTGCCGTGATGATCGACGCTGACGATGAACGGACCGCGCTGGCCGTCGTCCCGCCCGGCCTGCGGACGGCAGCGCGCGCCGTGCCGGCTACCCGCAAAGATGACATCAAGGCATCGTTGCGACCGACTGGCAGCCGTCGGTGGGCGCCGTCGCACATTGGAGCGCCATTGACTGATGACGAGGCGCTCGCGGTCCACAACTGACACGGACGGTTGTCGATGAGTGACGCGCCTCATACCCTTGGTATCAGCTGCCCTTACCCCGTCAAACCCTCGATCGCCTCGAGGCTGAGGCCGTGGCCGAAGCCCGGCGCGTCGCTGACCTCCAGGAGCCCGTCCCGCGGTACCCGCATTCCCGGAAATCCGGTGGTCTGGTCGAGCGGAACGCCGGGGCCGCCGCCGACGAAGAACTCGCCCCAGGATGAGGCGGTGCTGCCATAGCCGAAGTGCTGGCCGTAGGGGGTGTTCATCCCGGCGTGCAGGATGACCTCGAGACCGGCGGCCTCGGCGATGGCGGCAATCCGCTGACAGGCGGTGAAGCCGCCGACCCAGTGGATATCCGGCTGGAAGATGTCGACCCATTGCTGCCGGGTCGCCTCGAGGAACGCGTAGGGCGTGTACCAGTGTTCGCCACTGGCGAGAGGTTGCCAGGGAAGCCGCTGGCGCAGCGCCGCGTGGGCCGACGGATTCTCTGGTGTGAGGCAGTCCTCGATCCATCTCAGCCCATGCGGCCTCAATCGTTCCGCCAAGCGTACGGCGAAATCGACATCGAACGCCATCCAGCAATCCAGCATCAACTCGACCCGAGGTCCGATCAGTTCCCGTGCCTTGGCGACGAATTCCTCGTTCGCGTCGATCGCCGCCAGGCCATCGGCAGGGCCGTAGGGGCAGGCAAGTTTGGTCGCGGTGAAGCCGAGTTCCATGTGCCAGTCAATGTCGTTGCCGGTGGCGTAGCAGGTCTGGCGCTCGCGAGCCGGCCCGCCGGCCAGTTCGAACACGGGCAGCCCAAGTACTCTGCCCTTCAGGTCCCAGAGCGCCAGGTCGATGGCGCTGATTGCGTAGGACGCGAGCCCCGAAGGCGAATAGGGCGACGCGAGGCGCAGCATCATGTCATAGAGCTTGTCGGTCGCCATCGGGTTCTCATCGGCGAGAAGTGGCCCGAGATGATCGTTGATCAGGCTGACCACCGGATCGCCGAAGCTTGTCGTGCCGAACCCCCAGGTCCCGTCGTCAGCGATCACCAGGCACCCGACCGCTGGCCAGTTGGCGCGCCAGCTGGCGCGGCGCGCCTTGTAGCGCGGGAAGCGCGACATGGGATTGGCGACCTCGGCATCGTCAATCCACGGCGGGCGACGCTGCTGCGCCTGCGCGCTCTGGGAAACGGCAACCGGCTGCCCAACGCCCGGTTTGGTGATGTTGAAGGCGCGGATTTCCCTGATCTTCATGATGGTCTATCCCTCCACGCCGAAGACCTCGGTGCGCTTGATACCGAGCCGGGCAAGGGCCTCGGCAATCCGCACCTTGTCGGCGGTGGTGAATGCCAGGTCGGCCGACTCCTCACCGTCGTGAATCGTCAGGTCGTGCAGTCCGACCGGATGCGGTGGCACCGCGATAGTCGGATCGTGATTGTGCCGGCTGGTCGCCCATCTGGGATTGGCCCAGGCTTGGGCGTCCGTGCTGTGAACTGGTTCGGTCATTGCGGTACCGGATTGATGGATGGATGCGGAACACTGGCAGGCGCTGCAATTTCGGGACGACGGGCGTCATGCGACTCATTCCAAAGGGTAGCAGCAGCGAGACTGGCGGGGTCGATGATTGCGGGGCCTCTCCCAGTACGATATGGTGTATATACGAAATTCGATTCTATATATGAAGTTAGGTGCACGGCGAGTTCGATCGGTCAGAAGGGTGCACCAATGGCCGGAACCCGATGGCAACACAAACGGAAAAATACACGGCTCCGGCGCTCGACA
Source organism: Hyphomicrobiales bacterium (assembly GCA_024222895.1). Taxonomy (GTDB): domain Bacteria; phylum Pseudomonadota; class Alphaproteobacteria; order Rhizobiales; family Kaistiaceae; genus Bauldia. Next base: position 43,164 of record JAAEOR010000006.1, read on the forward strand.
AGGGTTTCGATATTCTTGAAGCGCTTGCCGAGGCTGATGCCGGCCTGACGCAAGCCGAGATCGCCCGCCAACTCGACCGTTCGGTCAGCGAGATCTTTCGTATGCTGGTCGTGCTGCGCCGCCGCGGTCTTGTGGCGCTTGATAAACGCTCCGATCTCTACACTTTGACGACGCGGTTGTTCGAACTCGCAAATCGCACACCCGTTGTGCGGCAACTGTCGGTCGCCGCCGGTCCGATCCTGTGGGATCTTGCCCGCAAGGTCAGGCAGTCGGTTCATCTTGCGGTTCTTTCGGGCGACAGCATCGTCGTCGTCGCCCAGGTGGACAACCCCGGCAACAACGTGCTTTCGGTTCGGCTGGGCGCGCGGATCGAGATCTGGCGGACATCGTCCGGTCGGGTCATTCTGGCCTTTCAGCCGAAAACGGTGCTCGATCAGCATCTGCGCGATTATCCCCATCCGGATGGCCGTACGCCCTCGGACATTCGACGCGATCTCGACGAGATCCGTGCCGCCAGGATCGAGACAATGCCGAGCTTCATCATCAAGGGTGTGACGAACCTGAGTGCACCGGTGATCGACCATACCGGGCATGCTACCGCGGCGCTGACGATCCCGATGATCGGACGCTATTTCGGCGGGATTTCAGTTGCGGCCTGCCGGGATGAATTGCTGGCCTCTGCGGCCGAACTGTCGCGCCGAATCGGAGGCAATTTCGAAGCACCGGCGTAGCGACACCCTCGCGGTCACGCGTCTCTCCAATCGGGGATTGCGGTGGCGGGGGATGCGTTGGAGAGGAAACAGGCCTCGGCCAGGGCCATTGTTCCGATGGCATCTTCGACAGTGGTCCACAGCCGCTGGTCTTCGCCCGCGGCGAACCGTTGCAGGTTGCTCATCGTGCCGATGAAGGCATCGGGAAACCAAGCGCCGTCGAGCTCAATGGATTGCCAATCGGCATCACCCGACTTGATCCAAAGCTCGTCAGGCTCACCTTCGGGATAGTTCAGCAAAAGCCCCAGCTTGGCGACGATCGCGCCATTCGTACCCTCCAGCCGGATCTGCGCGACCTGAAACCGGCCTCCGCCCTGATGATTGTGATTGATCGACATGCCGCAGGCGAGTCTCGGCCCGTAGTCGAGGATCGCCATCGTCCGGGTTTGGGCGACGTCCGGTGCCCGCGGATCGGCCATCGAGCGCGCATGCACGCCGGCGGGCTCGCCGGCGATCGAGCGGATCAAGTCGAGATAGTGGATGGAGTGCACGGCAATCTCGACCCTGTCCATCGCCCGCACGAACGGGAACAGGTGCCAGGGAGTTCCAATGTTCAGGTGAACGTTGATTTCCAGAAGCTCGCCAATAAGGCCGGCTGAGACGGCCCGGCTTGCCGCCAGCATCTGTGGGCTGAAGCGGAGCTGGAAGTTCACGGCGGCGACCAGCTCCTTGTCGCGGGCGATCGCGAGAATCTCTTTGGCCTGTTCGAGATTTTCGCCCATCGGTTTCTGGATCAGAACCGTGGCACCCTGTGGCAATGATCGGAGCACGTCGTTGATGGCCACCGGCGGCAGCGCCAGATCGTAAACGACATCGTTCCTCGCGGCGATTGCACTGTCGAGGTCGGAATGGACGTTTTCGATCCCCCATTTGGCCGCGACCTCAGCGGCCCGTTCGGCATCGATGTCGTAGATCCCCGCGACCGCAAAGCCGGCTTTGCGATAGGCCGGCATGTGGGCGTCATTGACGATGCCGCCCGCTCCGATGATGACGATTGGGCGGGCGGCACCCGGTCGGTCCCAATGCTGGTTCAGCTTGATCATGATCGTCTTCCAACCTGCTCTTGGCCGCCGTTTGCCGATGCCACCCTTGTCGCATGGCCGGGATATGTGACGGAGCCGATTTCACAAACGAGTCGCACACGGTTTGCTCGTGCTCCGGCTGCGCCGTCCTCGACGTACGCGGAATTGAGCATGTCGATGGCTCCTGCGCGATGCCGCGGGTGAACACTATAATAACCGGGTCACAATTATTGTACATATAAAATAGCGTTTGACTTACAAAATCATCGGCGTAGGTTGGAAAAAACGGTTGGGAGGGAGGCTCGCCTTGACCATCGAGATTGGCACGCATGTACGCCCGCCGCCGGATATGCCCGCGGATCACGGATCAATTCCGGTCTGGAACGCCGAAAACTGGTTCTACGAAGACTTCGCCATCGGCGACCGGATCCGGTCACTGCGCCGCACGATTTCCGAGGGCGAGGCGATGATGTTCAATACGATGGTGACCGACATCCATCCGTATGTCGCCGACCAGCACTTTGCCGAGAAGGAGGGTGTATTCGGACGCCGGCTCGTCGCCGGTGCCCAGGTGTTTGCCTATGGCCTCGGGCTTGTCGCCACCAACTGCCTGAACGCCTTCTCCTACGGGTACGACCGTCTGCGCTTCATCAAGCCGGTCTTCATTGGCGACACCATCTACACCATTCGCGAGCACATGGAGAAGCGACCCAAATACGAAGAAATGGGCCTGATCAAAGCCAGCTACTCGGTCTTCAAGGGTGAGGGCGAGCAGGTCCTCTATTGCGAGCACCTGCAGACCGTGAAGTATCGCGACCCCGAGACGGCCCGGAAATCACCGCCGGAATCGCTCGCTGACAAGCGCAAAGAAGATGCCGGCTGAGTCGATCGTCCTGAATGGCATGACGTGGGATCACGCGCGCGGCTTCGATCCCATGGTGGTGACTTCGGAGATCTTCGCGGAGGAGAATCCGGACGTTCGGATCAAGTGGCACAAGCGGTCGCTGCAGGCCTTCGCCGATCGGCCTCTCGAGCGGATGGCCGAGGACTATGATCTCATGGTCATCGATCATCCACATGCGGGCGAAGCAGCGGCGTCGGATCTGCTGGTCGACCTTGCCGGCGTCGGCCGCAACGTGGAAATCACCAGGCTCGCCGAAGAAAGCGCCGGCGCCTCCCATGAAACCTACGCGTTTGACGGCGGCCAGTGGGCCCTGGCCATTGACGCGGCGACGCCAGTCGCCGCCTACCGCCCTGATCTTCTCGCCGATATCCCGACGGATTGGCGTGAGGTTGTCGAGCTGGCGGCGAAGGGGCAGGTGATCTGGCCGGTCAAGCCGATCAATGCGCTGATGGGCTACTACAACGCCCTCGCAAGTGTCGAGCAGCCGTTCGGAACAGGCGGGATCGGCGCCGATCCGGCGCTTGGTGCCGAGATGCTCGAAGAAATGAAACAGGTGTCGCGCCACATTCCCGTCGCGTGCTTCGAGATGGATCCCATCGACGCGTTCGAGTGGCTCGCCAGCCGATCGAGCCATGCCTACGTCCCCTATCTCTACGGTTATTCCAACTATGCACGGGCAGGCTTTCGGCCGAACCTGGTTCGCGTCGCGGACATACCGGCCCACGGCGACAATGGGCCGATTGGATCGCCGATCGGCGGCACTGGCATCGCCGTATCAAACCGGACCCGCCACCGCGATGTTGCGATCGACTACGCGTTCTGGATCGCCTCGGCACCGTGTCAGAGGGGACCATACTTCGTTTCCGGTGGTCAGCCGGGCAACGTCAAGGCCTGGCGTGACCCGGCCTGCAATGCGGCAGCCAACAATTTCTTTGCGGATACGATCGCCACTTTGGAGAGGTCCTATCTGCGGCCGCGACATCGCGGCTACATGGCGTTTCAGGACGAGGGCGGTGACCTTGTCTGGCAATGCCTGCGAGGCGGCCTGTCGCCTCAGGAGGCCAGTGTGAAAATCAACGCTGCCTACGATCGGAGCTTCTCGCAATGACCGGGGCAGGCGACGACGGCCGGCTTCTGTCCGGGCTCCTGGTGGTCGACTTCTCACAGTTTCTCGCTGGTCCGCTTGCGGGACTGAAGCTCGCCGATCTCGGTGCGCGGGTGATCAAGATCGAGCGCCCGGGCGTCGGCGACCTGTGCCGCAATCTCTACCTGTCGGAGATCAACGTCGCCAACACCAACACGCTCTTTCACGCCATCAATCGAAACAAGCAGAGCTACGCTGCCGACCTGAAATCGGCGTCAGATCTGGCGAGGGTCAAGCGACTCGTGGAACAGGCTGACATCGTGATCCAGAACTTTCGGCCGGGCGTCATCGAGCGCCTCGGCCTCGACTATGAAACGGTCAAGGCGATCAACCCCGGTGTCATCTACGCCTCGATCAGCGGATTCGGTTCCGAGGGCGAATGGCGCGATCTTCCCGGTCAGGACCTCCTCGCCCAGGCTCGCTCCGGGATCATGTGGCTCACTGGAAATGCCGACCACTCCCCGGTCCCGATCGGCCTGGCGATCGCCGATCAGCTCGCCGGCAATTTCGTCGTGCAAGGTGTCCTTGCCGCGCTGGTTCGACGGGCGACCAGCGGCGCCGGCGCCCATATCGAGACCAGCCTTCTCGAGGCGGTTCTGGATTTCCAGTTCGAGGTTCTGACCACTCACCTCAACGACCCGGAGCGCAAGCTGCCCCGACGCAGTGCGGTCAACAATGCCCATGCCTATCTCGCCGCGCCTTATGGCGTTTACCAGACCAGCGACGGTTATGTGGCCATTGCCATGACGCCGGTTGATCGGCTTGGGCAGATCCTCGGCTGCGAGGCGATCGCTGCGATGACCGACCCGCAGTCCTGGTTTGATCGCCGCGACGAGATCAAGGCACTCCTTCGCGACCATCTGGTTCTCCAAACCACCGCCCACTGGATGGAGCGCCTCAAGGCAGAAGACGTGTGGGCATCCGAAGTCCTGGATTGGCCATCCCTGTTCCGGACTGGCGGCTTCGAGGCGCTGGACTTTTTCCAGCAGCTCGATCTTGGCGACGGCCAGACCATCGAGACGACGCGCAGCCCGCTACGTGTGGATGGCCACACGCTTAAAAGCCCGCGTCCAGCGCCTGCCATCGGCCAGCACAATGCGACCATCGACCAGGAATTCGGACTGGCGGGTGATGACAAGAGGGAAACAACCAAGTGAGGAAAGCTAGAATGACAAAGACCGCACTACCAACCGCAATCGCTTTTGCGCTTGCGTCATCCGCGCTGGTCGCGACCGGCGCGACCGCCGGCGAGTTCGACGGCTACACGCTGCGTGTGAAGCTCATCGGCGGCGCCCAATACGAACCTCTCTACACGCTGATCCCGCAATGGGAAGAAGAGACCGGCGCCACGGTCGATATCCTGTCGCGCAAGAACCACTTCGAGCTGGATCGCGAGATCAAGCAGGATATCGCTTCGGGAACGATCAACTGGTGCGTCGGGTCCAATCACACCAGCTTTGCGCCGCAATATGGCGACATCTATGTCGATCTGCGCGATCATCTTTCCGACGAGTTGCTCGGCGAATTCGTCCAGCTGACACTGGAGCATTCGACCGTCGGAGACCGCCTCGTCCAACTGCCGCGGCACTCCGACGTGTCCAACCTCTACTACCAGCAGTCGCTCTATGACGATGCCGACAAGCAGGCAGCGTTCAAGGCGGAATACGGTTATGATCTCACACCGCCCGAGACCTGGGACCAGGTCAAGGATCAGGCGATCTTCTTCGCCGATCCGCCGAACTTCTTCGGGACCCAGTTCGTCGGCAAGGACGAGGCGATCACCGGTCGTTTCTACGAGATGCTTGTCGCCGAGGGCGGCGCCCTGTTCGACGAGGACTGGAACCCGACGTTCAACTCGGAGGCCGGGGTTCGCGCATTGAACTGGTTCGTCGATCTCTATGAAGCCGAAGCGGTTCCTGCCGGTGTCCCGAACTATCTGTGGGACGATACAGGCCTCGGTTTTGCCTCCGGTACCGTCGCCATGAACCTCGACTGGGCCGGCTGGGCATCGTTCTTCAACGATCCGGAGAACTCCAAGGTCGCCGGCGATATCGGGTTGATCCGGGCCCCGAAGGGATCCAGCGGCAAGCGCACCGGCTGGTCCGGAAGCCATACCTTCTCGGTCACCGAAGCCTGCGACAACAAGGAAGCCGCGGCCTCCTTCATCGCCTTCCTGACGGGTTACGACAGTCAGATGGTGGAGGCCCGAACCGGTCTGCTGCCGACCCGGTCAAAGGTATGGGGCGACGCCAAGGCCGAGTTCGAGGCCAATGGCAACGACTTCCTCGTCAAGGTCTTCGACACCTACGCAGCCACCATGGCCGAGGATGCGTTCACGCCGCCGCTGATTCCGGAGTGGATCGAGGTGTCCAATGTCCTGTGGCCGAACCTGCAGGCCGCAGTGGTCGGTGAGAAGACGGCTCAGGAAGCCCTTGACGATGCTGCCGAAGAGGCGCGCGAGGTGATGGAAGACGCAGGCTACCTGTAAGCCTCCTCCCAAGGGCCGGGCGGGGTTTTGCGGGTTTCCGCGGCCTCGCCCGGCGCTCTCCAGGTCTCACGGGCGGCCCACAATGCGCGCCAGACTCGAAACGCGACTCCAACGTTGGGCACGGCGTCCGCAGTCGATTCCCCTGATGCTGCTTCTGCCGGCGTTCCTGGTGATCGTCTTCGTCGTCCTGTTTCCGCTGCTCTTCTCTCTCTATACGAGCTTCACTCCGTTCCGCCTGACCAAACCGGCTTCCTTGTGGATCTTCACAGGCATCCGCAACTATCAGCGGATTTTCGCGGACTGGGATTTTTGGGTCGCGTTCGGTCGCACGATCTTCTTCCTGGCGGTCGTCATCAATCTCGAGTTCCTTTTCGGCTTGCTGATTGCGCTGCTGGTCAACCGGATTACCTACGGCCAACGCATTCTGCGAACCGTGATGATGTTTCCGATGATGTTCTCGCCGATCCTCGTCGGCTTTCAGTTCAAGTTCATCTTCAACGACAATATCGGCATCCTCAACAACGCTCTCCAGTCGCTCGGAATCACGCAGCACGCCATTCCCTGGCTGGTCGACCGGTGGTTGGCGATGGGCGCCATCGCCTTCGCCGAGATCTGGATGAGCACCAGCATCTTTGCGATTTTGCTGCTTGCCGGTCTGTTTGCCATGCCCAAGGAGCCGATCGAGGCGGCTCGGGTGGACGGCTGCAACAACTGGCAGGTGTTCCGCCACATCACGCTGCCCTTCATCATGCCATTCGCCTTCATCGCCATGACGATCCGCTCGCTCGACGTCGCGCGCGCCTATGACATCGTCGACGTGATGACCGGCGGCGGCCCGGCCGGTCGAACCGAGCTGTTGTGGACCATGATCGCGCGGACCGGTTACGACAACGCCCGCATGGGCGAGGCCAACGCCATGGCTTATGTCTCGATCATCCTGTCGATCGCTTTCACCGCCTACTTCTTCAAAAAGCTTGTCGCTGCCCGCCGCCACATGGGGGGTGCCCTCTGATGCCCAAGAAACGCGTTCATTGGGTGAGCTGGCTGCTGACGTTCCTGCTGATGGTGATCATCGGCCTGCCTGGTCTTTGGGTCATCCTGTCTGCGTTCCGGCCGAACCGGGAGATCCTTGCCAAGCCGGCGGTCTGGATTCCTGAGCGCATATCGCTCGACAACTTCGCATCAATTTTCGGTTTCGGTGACGCCCAAGTGGCGATCCCGGTGACCAGTTATTTCGTCAATTCACTGGTCATCGCAATCACCAGCACCGTGGTTGCGGTGGCGATCGGCATGTCCGGTGGCTACGCCTTCGCCCGGTTTCGCTTTCGTTTCAAGAACACCGCGTTTCTCGGTCTGATGCTATCGCGCACCGTGCCGGGGATCGCGCTCAGCCTGCCGCTCTTCATGATGTGGTCCTGGTTCGGTCTGATCGACACCAAGTTCGGGCTGATTCTGGTCTACGTGGCACTCAACATCCCCTTCACCATCTGGCTGATCGACGGCTTCTTCCGCCAGATCCCCAAGGAGCTTTCCGAAGCAGGCCGCGTCGATGGCTGCACCCGCTGGCAGGCATTCTGGAAGATCGAGTTCCCGCTCGCGCGTTCGGGCATCGCCTCGGCCGGAATATTCGCGTTCCTGACGAGCTGGAACGAGTACGCCCTGGCCAGCAACCTGACGCGCTCGACCGACAGCAAGACGCTGCCGGTCGGTCTCATGGACTTCACCGCGCAGTTCACCATCGACTGGGCCGGCATGTGCGCCATGGCGGTCATCATCATCGTGCCGGCGCTGATCCTCACCTACATCGTCCAGAAACATCTGATCGCCGGCCTGACTTTCGGCGGCGTCAAGGGATAGCAACATGACTGAAGTCAGGCTTGCCAGTCTCACCAAGGCCTATGACCACATGGAAGTGGTCCACGCCATCAACCTCGATATCGCCCACAACGAATTCCTTGTGCTGGTCGGTCCGTCAGGCTGTGGAAAGTCGACGACGCTCAGAATGATCGCCGGCCTCGAGGACATCACCGGCGGCACGATTTCGATCGGGGACCGGGTTGTCAACGATCTGCAGCCACGCGAGCGCAACGT
>JAAEOR010000007.1 GCA_024222895.1 Hyphomicrobiales bacterium
GCCGTCGCCTTGCGCCAGGCCCTGCCATCCTTTTCCGTCATTGTCGTCGACGCGGCGCCGCCTGACGCTGCGAAACAGGATACGCGCGCGTCGGCCATCGCCGCGGCGGGGCGGCGGATGCTCACCCAGCTCGGCGCCTGGGCGGACATCGCACCCCACGCCCAGCCGATCACCGAGATGGTGATCACCGACAGCCGCACTGGCGATGCTGTCCGGCCGGTCTTTCTCACCTTTGACGGGACCGCCGCCGATGGCCAGCCGTTCGCCCATATGGTGATGAACACAACCATGAACGGGGCGCTGCGGAGCCGTGCGGACGCTTCCGGGGCGGCTCTGATGGCGCCTGAAACCGTCACCGGGTTCACCGTCGAGACCAGCAGGGTTGATGTGTTGCTCGCCAGCGGGCGCCGTTTGCGGACCCGCCTTCTGGTCGCCGCCGATGGTGTGCGATCGCGCCTGCGTTCGATGGCCGGAATCAGCACCGTCGATTGGCCGTACGACCAATCGGGGATTGTCGCAACGGTAGCTCATGAGCGGCCGCATGGCGGCCGGGCGGTCGAGCATTTCCTTCCGGGCGGGCCGTTCGCGATCCTGCCCCTGACAGGCAATCGCTCGTCGCTGGTGTGGACCGAGCGGCAGGACAAAGCCGAACGCCTGCTCGCCGATCGCGAGATTTTCCGCTTCGAGCTTGAACGACGATTCGGTCATGAACTCGGGGAAATCGAGCTGCTCGGGGTACCGCAGGGATTTCCTCTCGGGCTGACGCTGGCGCGCCAGTTCATCCAGCCACGCTTCGCACTCGCGGGCGACGCCGCCCACGGAATTCATCCGATCGCCGGCCAGGGCCTCAACCTCGGTTTTCGCGATGTCGCTGCACTGGCCGAGACCATTGCTGAGGCGGAGCGGCTTGGCCTCGACATCGGGTCGACCGCGGTGCTGGAGCGCTATCAACGCTGGCGGCGCTTCGACACGGTCGAGATGGGGGTCGTGACCGATGTCCTCAATCGGCTGTTTTCCAATGACAACCCCGCGGTCCGGGTCGTCCGCGACGTCGGTCTCGGTCTGGTCGACCGGCTGCCACGCCTGAAGCGGATGTTCATCGGCGAGGCGGCCGGCGGCGGTGGAGACCTGCCGCGGCTGCTGCGTGGTGAAGCCCTTTAGTCTCTTATGGCTTCACTCTTGACCAAAATGGCGAAGATTTTTTGTCACCTTGCGTGAGCCAGCGCCGGAACGA
>JAAEOR010000008.1 GCA_024222895.1 Hyphomicrobiales bacterium
CGATCTCGGCCGGTGCGCGCCAGATCGCCGAAACGCTCAATCTGGCCGCGATCTGCTGTTTCACGTCGTCCGGCGCCACGGCGATGCGCACGGCCCGCGAGCGGCCGCTCACCCCGGTAATCTCGATGTCACCGGTAATGTCGACCGCGCGACGACTGTCGATCGTGTGGGGTTTGCATTGCGTCGCCGGCGAGGAGCCGGATGCGCTGGAAGACATGATCGACCACGCCTGCCAGGTCGCGACCGCTGAGGATATCGCCGAACCGGGACAGCGGATTATTGTGACCGCCGGGCTACCGATGGGCACCCCGGGCGCCACCAATATGCTCCGCATCGCCTTTATCGGGACGGGGGGCGGTGACCTTCTTAAAGAATGAAGCGGGCGAATAGAAAATCCGGTTAGAGCGATTGGCCGACTTTGGCCGTCTCGAGCTCATCGAGTGCATCGCGCACGTCTTCGAGGTGTGGATTTACGGCCAGCGCCGCGCGGAAGGCGGTGATGGCTCTTTCTTCCTCGCCGAGCGCCCGCAACATCATTCCAAGACCGCTCAAAGCGCCAAAATGACGTGGCTCGATCTCCAGAACCTGACCGATGTCGGCGATCGAACGGCCATAGTCCTCCATCAGGAAATGGACCGTCGCCCGCTTGTTCCAACCCTCGGCGTAGTCAGGCTGCATCAGCACCACACGATCGAGGAAGTCGAGGGCGCGGGCATGGAAGTCCGCGTGCATGGCCGCCAGCGACCACGTCATCAACAGGTCGACTGTATCGCTGCCTGATTCCATCCACAGATTGAGAATCGCCCGCTCGGCCTCCTCAGCCGAGTCCGGATCGTCAGCATCCCCGAGCGTTTCGAACAGTGCGTCGAGCTTCTCCGCCTTGGTGGGGACGAAAACGCCACCTTCGCGGCGTTCCGGCTCGACCAGGGGTGAAGGGTCTTCGGCCGCAAACGCGCTGCCACCGACAACGCCGACGAGCGGCCATGCGAGAACTATGGCGGTCAAGAAACGAAGCATGCCGCGACCCTATCGCCGGCGGCGACCAAACGTCAAAACAAGTCCATGTGACAGGAGCGGGAGCGGCCGGCGCCGTCAGCCCTGGCGAGCCTTGAAACGCGGGTTGGCCTTGTTGATGACGTAAACGCGTCCCTTGCGCCGAACCAGACGGTTGGCGCGATGGCGGCCACGCAACGAACGAAGTGAGTTACGAACTTTCATTGGTTTTTCAACTGGTTCAGCGGATCGGACTGGAATGGAAATTTGGCCGGAACCTATGGTCCGAGTTCCATCCTGTCAAGATTGGCACAGACAGAATCGGCTGCGACTTACGCCTCGC
>JAAEOR010000009.1 GCA_024222895.1 Hyphomicrobiales bacterium
ATTCTGAAACCGAGAAAGCGACAGCATGCGTTACCGACAAGTTCACCTGGACTTTCACACCTCCGAAAGAATACCGGGCATCGGCAGCCGCTTCGATGTCAAGGAATTTGCGAAGACGTTCGCTGACGCCCACGTCGATTCGGTGACCGTGTTCGCAAAATGCCACCACGGCTGGTCGTACCACCCCACGAAGGTGGGCAAGGTTCACCCCCATCTCGATTTCGATCTGGTGCGGGCACAGATCGACGCGCTGCATGGCGTCGGCATCAATGCACCGATATACATCTCGGCCGGTTGGGATGAACTGACCGCGCGCGAGAATCCCGGCTGGCGGGTTGTCTCGCCGGAGGGCGTCCTTGTCAGTCAAAAGTCCGGTCCCATGGAGGCGGGCTGGGCATTCATAGACTTCGGTTCGCCCTATCTCGATTACCTTTGCGGTCAGGTTGAAGAGGTGATGGAATCCTTTCCCGATGGCGACGGCGTCTTCATTGATATCTGCGCGGCGATGGTGTCATGCAGCGCCTGGGCGCAGACCCGTATGGAAGCGCAGGGGCTCGACTGGACCAATCCAGACGATCGGATCACATACACCGAGCAGGTGCAGATCGAGTTCTTCGACCGGATAAGCGGCGCGGTTCACAAGCATGATCCGTCCCGGCCGCTCTTCTGGAACTTCGGCCATATCCGCCGCGGCCGTCGCGACATCCTCAAATACTTCACCCATCTGGAGATCGAGTCGCTGCCGACCGCCTTTTGGGGCTACGAGCATTTTCCTGTCAGCGCTCGGTATGTCGAGCCGCTTGGCATTCCCTATCTCGGCATGACCGGCAAGTTCCATCATCTCTGGGGCGAAATGGGCGGCTACAAGAAGCCGGAGGCGCTGATCTACGAATGCGGTGCAATGCTCGCCCAGGGCGCACGCTGTTCGATTGGCGATCACCTGCATCCGACCGGCGCGATCGATCACTCCTCCTACAAGGCGATTGGCGCTGCCTATGCCCATGTGGCGGAGCGCGAGCCCTGGGCGGTCGGATCCCGCAACGTTGCCGAGATCGGCCTGATCAGCGTCGAGGCCGCCAGCCGGCCGCGGCTTGCAGGCACGGCTACCAAGGCGGTCGAGGGTGACGAAGGTGCTGTTCGCCTGCTGCTCGAGAGCAAGTTCACCTTCGACTTGCTTGATCTGGAATCGAACCTCGAAAGCTACCGGCTGATCATTCTGCCGGATGTCATTGACGTGTCGCCGGAACTGAAGGCTCGGATCGACGCTTATGTCGCCGGCGGCGGCCGCGTGTTGTTGACCGGCAAGAGCGGAATCGATCCCGAGCAGGGATTTCTTTTTGACGTTGGTGCCGAATGGCGAGGACCACCGGCTTTCAGTGAGGGCGACTTTCTGCTGCCGCGGGCCGACCTGCGTGCCTCATTCGTGGACAATCCGCTGTTCATGTACGCGGTGTCCGAGCGCATCAAGGCGGAGCCGGGTGCCTCGCTCGGCGACGTCTACGATCCGTATTTCGATCGTCTACCCCGCCACTTCAGCGGTCACCGCAACACCCCCAATCAGCCGGAGCCGAACGGTTTCGACGCCGGATCCGAGAAGGGCGGATTCATTTATCTCGCACATCCGTTGTTCACCGCTTACAAGCAAGCCGGTCTGGTGGCGCTGCTGGAAATCGGCGAGAGGGTTATCCGGCACGCGCTCGGTCGGCCGAGTGTGATCGAGACGTCACTGCCGCGCGCCGGTCGCGCAACGTTGCGCCGTCAGCCGGCGGAGCGGCGCTACGTCTTCCACCTGCTCTACGCCACACCGGCGCTCCGGGGTGACATCATGGGGGATCAGGTCCAGCCGATCCAGGATCTGGTCACGCTGCGTGATGTCAGTGCGTCGGTCGCGATCGACGGAACGGCGACCGCGGTCAGACTGGTGCCCTCGGGTGAAGCGATAGAGTTTTGGCAGGACGGTGACCGTGTCCTGTTCACCGTCCCGGAGGTCACCGGGCATCAGATTGTCGAGATCGCTGCCTGAGCGGTTGGGCTTCAGAACAATCGCATCCTGGCCGAGACGAGGCCCGGGAGTGCCCAACGTCCCGGAAAAATGACGCCGGGCGTCGTTTTTTGCGCCTACCCGCGGTCCGTTTTCCCCTCGAACTGGATGAATCGCACAAATCGACGCTCGGGTGAGGCCCCCGACAGCGTCATTACCTTTTGAATTCAATACCTTGGCCTTTTGGCTCACTTGGTGTAGCCAATTCCGGGCGGGACGGGGGCCGTTTGCCGACGATAACTCGTGATTCAGTCATCTGCTGATAGACTGGTCATGTTCTCATTCGGCCGGGACGGGCCGGGCGCTAACCGTATGGCGCCCCGAAAGGTGGGATGGTTTGCTTTGCGCCCTGGGGTGACCAGTCGCGTCGTTGGTGTTTTTTTGCTTGCCCTCATGATTGCGGGCACGACTACGCCTGCGTTGGCGATCTGGCCGTTTTCCCGGGCCGAAACGACTGAAACTGTTCCCGATCCGGTCCGATACACTCTGGATATCCAGGTCGTTGGCGGCAACCGGTCGCTTGATCGCGCGCTACGCAACGCGTCATCGCTTTATTCACGCCGCCGCACACCAACCTCGGGCCTGGTTGGCCTTCTGGCCCGATCAAGAGAGGATATAGGGGCGCTGACCGGCGTGCTCTATCAGCACGCGCGCTACGCCGGCGAAGTGACCGTATTGATTGAAGGGCGACCAACACAGAGCTGGAGCCCGTTCGATCCCGTCGGGCCCCAGCCTGTGCCTGTCGTCATCGAAGTTGTCGTGGGCGCTCAGTTTTTGTTCGGGAGGGTCGATGCCGGCCCGTTGCCACCAGGTGTCACTCTTCAGGACCTGGACATCGCGCCCGGTGAGCTGGCCGAGTCGGGGCGCGTCGTTGACGCGGAGGATCGCATCGTCGGCGGTTGGCGCATGGCGGGCCACCCGCTCGCCAGCGCCGGTGAGACTGAAATCGTTGCGGACCACGCAACCCGTACTCTTGATGTCAGTATCTGGGTCGATCCCGGTCCGGTCGCCGATTTCGGCCGGGTCGATGTCGTCGGTGGTGAGGGCGTGAACCACAATCTCATTATCGGTCGGGCCGGCATTCGGCCTGGGGAACTCTATTCGCCGAAGGCGACCCGGAAAGCGGAAGAGCGCCTGCGCGACCTTGGCGTTTTCGAAAGCGTCCGGGTGGTTCCCGGCGAACAGCTCGACCCGGATGGTACCATTCCGGTCGAAATAATCGTCAGCGAGCGCAAGCGCCGCGTCGTGGGTGCGGGGGTCAACTACTCCAACACTGAAGGCGCAGGTATCGAGGTGTTCTGGGCTCATCGCAACCTTTGGGGCGGGGCGGAATCCCTTCGCCTGTCGGCTCAGGTTTCGAATCTGTTCGACGACGATTTCGACGAGCCGGACTTCCGCGTGGCCGGCAGGTTCCGCAAGCCCGGTGTCTTCGATCCGATGACCGACTTCACCTTGCGGACCGAGGCGTTTCGGGAGACCACCGACGCCTACCGGGTGACCACCGCGGAGGCCGAGGCCGGGCTGACCCGCGCCTTCACCGACACGGTCAGTGGTGAGGCGCATGTCGAAATCGAGCGGACCCGAACCGAAGACGCGATTCCGGAGGAGGACTACCTCACGACAACCCTCACCGGTGCCATTGACTGGGACAGGAGGGACAATCGCCTCGATCCGAGCCGGGGCTTCCACCTCCACGTCGAGGCGGCGCCGGCCTACGAGTTTCTTCACGGGAAGCCGTTCGCCACGTTCAGCAAGGATTTTGCCATCTACCGCGCGGTCGACAGCGAGCGGCGGTTTGTGCTGGCTGGCCGCGTCGCGGCGGCGACCCTGACCGTCGACAATGTTCGTGATGTTCCGGCCAACCGCCGCCTCTATGCCGGCGGCGCGGGATCCGTGCGCGGCTACGGCTACCAGAACATCGGCCCGCGCAACAAGAAAGGCGATCACATCGGCGGCCGAAGCAATTTTGCGGTGTCGGGAGAGGTTCGCTATCGGGTTTCCGAGGCCCTCGGCCTGGTGGCCTTCGTCGATGCCGGTAATGCCTACCGGGATATGATCCCGGATATCGGCGACCTCAAGGTCGGCGTTGGCGGCGGCATCCGCTATGTGACGCCAGTCGGGCCGCTGCGTGTGGATCTCGCCTTCCCCCTTGATCCCGGCCGTGATGATCCCTCATTTGCACTCTATGTCGGCCTTGGTCAGGCTTTCTGACCGCGTGACCTAGTGGTCCGACTCCGACATTTGCTACCCTCCTTCAGCCCCCGCCCGAGCAAATGTCGAAGTCATCAGGATCACTAGCAACCTTTTGATTCTAGTGGAGCTTTTGAATTTGACATTTGAACAAGAGCCTGGCCGCGGGCGGGACTCAAATGTCAATTTCGCTCCACTTGTGAGAGGATCCGGCTGAAGGCATGGGACGGGTATTCCGTTACCTGTTGTGGGTACTTGGCGGTCTGGTGGCCGTGGTGGCGCTTGTGCTCGTGCTGCTGGCGACACCGCCGGGTCGGAGCGTGCTTGCGTCGATCATCGAACGGGCGGCGTCGGGCGGCGGGTTGGCGCTCTCCATCGGGACGCTGTCGGGTTGGCCGCCCTTCGCTTTCGGAGCCGACAGGATTGTCCTTGCCGACACCAACGGCACCTTTGCCGAGATCGATGGACTGTCGGTCGATGTCGATGTCGGCGCTTTGCTGACAGGTCAGATCGGGATTGAGTCGATTGACGCCAACCGCGTGGCATTGGCGCGTCAGCCGGTTCTCGAGAGTTCCGGCGATAGCAGCAGCGGTTCGATGGTGCCGCTGACAGCCCGCGCCTTGTCGATCGCCCGCCTTGAACTCGGGGCCGACCTGGTTGGCCGCCCGGCCGCTCTTGCCGTCGCCGGTGCGTTCGCCAGCGACAGTGACGGCGCGCTGCAGTTGCGCCTCAAAGCCGAGCGCATTGACGGCACGACCGGCACCCTTGCCGCCGACGTTGACCGAGCTGCCGGTGATACCCCGATAGCCGTAGATCTGACGGTTGAAGAGGCCGCCGACGGCATACTCGTAGGGTTGACGGGGCGCGACAGCGGTCCGGGATACCGGCTGGTGGCGCAAACTTCACTTGCCGATGGCGGGTTCGATGGTGCCGTGTCGCTGACGTCGGATGGCGACGCGCGCTTCGCCGGCCAGTTCGGCTTCACCGGTGCCGACGACGCCTATCGTTTGACGTTGTCGGGCGAGGGGGATCTGGCCGAACTCGTGCCCGTCGATCTTGCCGGGATCGTCTCGGGCCGCATCGAGGTGGCGGCCGACATCGGCTGGAGCGGGATGAAAGACGGTGCCCTGCCCCGGATCACGGTCCGGGACACGGCGGTTTCCACCGACACGGTGCGCTTGTCGGCGTCGGGTGCCTTCGGTCCACCGGATGCGGAGCTCTCCTTCAAGCTCGACGCGAAACGCCCCGACGGCGAGGCGATTGCCCTGCCGGTGGGGGAAGATCCGATCACGATCGGGAGCCTTGCGCTGTCAGGACGGATCGCGCCGCATGACGGCGGAAGGCGTCTCGATCTGGTCGGCCGGGTGACGGGTCTGTCGAGTTCGGTGGGGACAGTCCCCGGTATCGGTCTGTCGCTGGCACTGGAATCGGATGACGACAATCCCTTCGCCGAGGATAGTGTACCGTTTGCCGCGCGTGTCGAGGCCGATGTGCTTGACCTGCCGGCGGGCCGTATCACGGCAACGGATGCGGCTCCGGTTCTGCTGACGGCTGATGGAACGCTTGATCTCTCCGACCTGTCGGCAAAAGTGAATGCCTACTTGTCGATCGCTGGCGGTCGCGCGCTCTTTTCCGGCGAAGGATCGTCGGAGCAACTCAGCGGCGAGGCGAAGCTGCGTTTCGGCGACTTGACCGCCCTGTCGGCGCTGGCTGGTCGCGCCCTGTCAGGCACAGTATCGGCAACTGCAACCGGTACGTTCTTTGGTCCTGAGGGGATTGAGCTTCAGATCGCGGGAACTGCGAACGACCTCGATCCGGGAGAGGCCACCGCCGCGTCGCTTCTGGTGGGTGACACGAAATTCGAACTTGCCGTCGCCGACTTTGACAATGGCATTAGTCTTTCAGATGTGTCGGTGAAGGGCGCGGAATTCCTGCTCGGCGGTGACCTGAGTCTGACCGCCGACCAGATCAATGGAACCGTTTCCGGTGAAGTCGTCGACCTGGCGGCACTGGCTCCGCAGTCAACTGGCGCCGCGACCTTTTCGGTTGATGTTGCCGGGGCGCTTGACACGCCGACCTTTGACGCACGGCTGGGCATTGCGGAGGGGAGTCTCGTCGGGCAGCCGATCTCCGGTGCGAGTCTGCGGGTTTCTGGTGAACCGATCGATGCTGGTTGGCGGGGCAAACTGGCGCTCGATGGCGCGTTCGCGGGCGGTCCGCTGTCCGGTACCGCCGAGGCGATTCTCGAAACCGACACCGGGCGGTTCTCCCTGCCACAGGTAAGTATCTCGGTGGCGGAGAACAGTCTGACGGGTGCGGTCGAGCAAACCCCCGACGGCTTCCTGACCGGGACCCTTTCACTTGAGGCGCCCGACCTGAAAACGCTGGCTGCGCTGGCGTTGCTGGAGGCCAGCGGCTCCGCCGAAGGGCAGGTGGATTTCGCTACGGACGGCGGAAAGCAGACCGTTGCGCTGGCGTTCACCGGCCGCGGGGTCGTAGTGGAGACGGTCATCGTCGACGAGGCCGAGGGGGAAGTTCGCATCGATGACGTCTTCGGAACACCCCGGATCGCCGGTTCAGCGGACGCCAGCGGCATCGCGGCCGGGTCGCTGCAACTCAACTCCGCCAAGATTTCTGCGACCGTTGACGGTGGCTCGACTCGATTCTCGGCGACGGCCCGCGGTCCGGATATCGACCTTTCCGGCTCGGGAAGCCTCGCCGCAGATGGCACGGCACAGGTCTTGCGGATCGACAGCCTCTCAGGGAAGCTTTCCGGTCTCGACGTGGCGACGGATGGCCCGGCGACCGTTCGGCTTGGCGATACGGTCAGCATCGACAACGTCATGATGGCGATTGGCGGCGGCCGCGTCGCGGTCAGCGGTCAGGCATCACCGCAACTGAACCTCGACGTTCGGATCGACAACGTGTCCGCATCGATCGCCGATGCATTTTCTCCCGGGCTCGGGGCGGAGGGCACAATCACCGGTCAGGCGACGGCGACCGGGAGTACCGATAACCCAAAGATTGCCTGGCAAGCGGACTGGTCGGGGTTTGCGGTCGCGGAGAGCCGTGCGAGCGGGTTGCCGGGTCTGTCGGTTACGGCCAAGGGCGAGGCGGCGACGGATGCAACAACGATCGACGCTCGCCTGGCAGGTGGCGGGTTGGCTCTCGATGTCTCCGGCAATATCCCCTTTTCGGGCGCCGATCCCCAGATTCGGGCGCAGGGCAGCGCGCCGCTTGAACTGCTTGGTCTGGTGACCGATCGCGAGCTTGAACTCGGCGGCGTCGCCCGGATTGACCTGACGATCTCGAGTCTTTCGGCGATCAGCGGGACGGTCTCGGTTTCCAACGGTACGATCGTCGATGCGGAGACCAAGTTTGGCGTCGCCGATATCGCCGGGGAAATTCGGCTTGACGGTCAGACGGCCACCATAGCCCGGCTGACGGGGCGCATGGCGCAGGGCGGAACAATCACGGTGGCCGGTAGCGTAACGATTGATCCGGACGCAGGCTTGCCGACAAACCTGACCATCGATGTCCGCGATGGCCGCTATTCGGACGGCACGACGATCGACGCGACCTATTCGGCATCGCTTGGCCTGTCCGGCCCGATGCTGACCACCGGTAAGGTCACCGGACGCATCGACATTGCCCGTGCCGAGGTGCTGCTGCCCGACTCGTTCGGCGGCGGTCCGGCCCTCAACGTCGAGCACATCAATGTCGAGCCGGGGTTCGTGCCGCCCGTGAAACCAGCGCCACCCCGCACTGTCGGCGGACCCCAGGCGGCGGGTGGCTTGGCACTCGACATCACGGTGGCGAGCGCCAACCGTTCCGCGATCATTGTGCGCGGGTTTGGACTGGACGCCTCTCTCGGCGGCTCATTGCGTATTACCGGTACGACCAACAGCCTGGTGACGGTTGGCGGGTTCGAGATGCTGCGTGGGCGGATCGACGTGCTCGGACGCCGCTTCGACTTCACTCGCGGCCGTCTGACATTTGCGGGCGAACTGGTGCCGATCCTCGATTTCGAGGCAACAACCCGTGCGTCCGATATCACTGCGACTGTCCGCGTGACCGGGCCGGCCGACAATCCGCAGATCGAGCTCAGTTCCAGCCCCGAGTTACCCGAGGAAGAGATCATCTCGCATTTGCTGTTCGATACCAATGTCGGCAGCCTGACGGCTTTCCAGGCTGCCCAGCTGGTTGACGCGATTGCACAGTTCTCAGGCGCGTTTGCACGCGGCGACGGTTTGTTCGCCCGCGCCCGGAAAATCACCGGGCTCGACGATCTCGACGTTCGGCAGAACGAATCCGGTGGGACCACGGTCGGTATTGGCAAGCGCATCAACGACAACATCCGCCTCGGGGTTGAGCAGGACACCCGGGGGAGCGGCCGGGTTATCATCGATCTTGATCTCACCCGCAATCTCAAGGCCCGCGGCGAGGCGGGCGACGACGGGTCGGGAAAGATCGGGTTGACCTTCGAGCGGGAGTATTAGCGGCCGATTTCGGCAATTGCCTATCCTCAGCGCTGATTCGGTTCGATCTCAGTCACGCAGCCGGTAAGCCCGCGGTGATAGCGAGCAAGAGCTCTGTCGAGCAACGGTCGCAGGCAATGCCACTTGCGGCCCGCGGCTTTTTGTAGGAGCCTCACCTGAGATGGTTCCGCCAAGCTGATTGTGCGGCGGATGAAAAGGGAACACGGTGCGGCGTACCCAACAGGGACCAAGACCGTGGCTGCCCCCGCAACTGTGAGCGGTGAGCGATACCCGGAATTTCCACTGGCCGGCTGGCCGGGAAGGTGGGTGGAGCGATGAACCGCAAGCCAGGAGACCTGCCATCTGGAGCCGGCGTCTGACGGCGTCACGAAGATTAACTCTCGCACGGTGGGTGCGCAAAGGAGAATCCCATGCATATCGAACCCGGCGTCGTTGGCGGCGCCAAGATCGCACTGAGTTACGCGACCGCAGCCGCGTCTTTTGGCCTGGCGGCGAAGATGACCGTTGATACGATCCGCTCCGATGGCGGTTTCACGGCCCTGATTGGCCGCAGTGTTGCCGCAGCGGTGCTCGTTTTCTGCTTCTTCGAGGTGTTTCCCCACTTCCCGGTCGGGGTGTCGGAGGTTCACTTCATTCTGGGTTCGACCCTTTACCTGGTCCTTGGCGCCGGTCCCGCGGCGATAGGCCTCGCCGCTGGCCTCCTGCTTCAGGGCCTTTTCTTCGCCCCGTCCGACCTGCCGCAATACGCCATCAATGTGACCACACTGATCGTGCCCTTATGGGCGATCAGCCTGCTGGCCAAACGCATCATTCAGCCAAACACGCCTTACGTCGCGGTCTCATACAGTCAGGTACTGGCGTTGTCGGCGGCCTATCAGGGCGGTGTGGTGGCGTGGGTGGCGTTCTGGGCCTTCTATGGCAGCGGATTTGGCGCGGAGAACCTTGCCTCGGTCGGTGCCTTCAGCATCGCCTATATGAGCGTCATCATCCTCGAGCCGCTCGCTGATCTCGGCGTGTTGGCGATCGCCAAGGCTCTGGCGCCGCAGAGTACCCCCCGCTGGTTTTATCGACGGCTGCATCACGCTGCGTCCTGAAGCAAGCACGTCCTCGGCGACAAGGTGGTTGTCCAGGTCGACAAACCTTCAGGACCGGTCGACCTCCTCGTCGTCGATGATTGTCGCCAGCGGTTTTCGTTGCGATATGATCAGATCGTAGAGCCTCCCGGAGTTCCTTGAGGACACCTTCCGATGATCCGTTGCGCGAGCTGCGGGCGCGTCGGCAAAGATGGTTGAATGACTCGAGCCATGGCGAAAGGCCGTGAGATAAGGAACAGGAACAGATGGGCGAGCGAAAAACGGCACTGGTCACCGGCGGGCGTCGCGGCATCGGCCGCGGGATTGCTTGCGCGCTGGCGGAAGCTGGTTTCGACATCGTGGTCAACGACCTGATCGAAGACGACGAGGTCGCCACGACGCTCGACATGCTCGCCGACCGCGGTGCCTCGGCCGTCTTCTCCCAGGCCGACATCACCAACCTGGACAGCCACGCCGCACTGCTCGACTCGGTCTATGCGGCATTCGGCCGGTTTGATTGCCTGGTCAACAATGCCGGCGTCATGAGTGAGCGCGGCGAACTGCTCGATGCCACGCCCGAGGATTTCGATCGGGTGATGGCTATCAATCTGCGCGCACCCTTTTTCCTTACTCAGGCAGCCGGCCGCCGGATGCTCGCGGAGGATGACGCCCGGCCTGGCCGGTCGATTGTCACGATCAGTTCCGTCAACGCAGTGATGGTGTCGCCGGAGAAGCCCGCTTATTGCATCTCCAAGAGCGGGTTGCCGATGATGACGCAGATGTTCGGTATGCGGCTTGCCGATCACGGTATCAGCTGCTTCGAGGTTCGGCCGGGCTTCATCAAGACGGACCTGAATGTTGCCGTTCGTGACGTCTTCACCGCGCGCATCGAGGCTGGTGAAACCCACATCCGTCGTTGGGGTGAGATTGAGGATGTCGGTGCCACCGTGGCGAGCCTGGCGTCCGGGGCACTACCCTATACCATCGGTCACCCCGTCTATGTCGATGGCGGTCTGGGCCTGCATCGGCTTTGATGCGTCGGTGGCGTTCTCCGACGATGCAGGGGATCTTCTATCAAGCGCGATGACAGGGGCGTTCGGGATGGATCGGATCCGCACCGGCACCCGGCCTCGCGACGATGCGGCTGAGTGTCGGAAAAGATGAGGGTCGCGATCTACTTCACACCGCCGCCCGACCATGCCATCGTTGGCGCAGCCGGGAGCTGGCTTCAACGAGACGCCTTTATGGGTCCCGTAGCGGCCCGGGATCCGGTCGAAGGGCTCTCTCATTCCGAGATCGACGATGTCACGGCGCTGCCGAGACGCTACGGTTTCCACGCGACCCTCAAACCGCCGTTTCGCCTGTCGGAAGGCCGGGCAGTCAGCGAGGTCAAGGACGCGCTGGTGGCGTTTGCCAGGTCCCGCTCCAGGACACTAATCCCGACGCTGGCGCTGTCCCGGATCGGGGCATTCTTTGCTCTGACCCCGGCCGGCGAGTCCGCGGAGATTGACCGCCTGGCCGCCGAGGCGGTCCGCAATTTCGATCGGTTTCGCGCCCCTGCCGAGGCCGCGGAAATTGCCCGACGGCGGCCGGATCGATTGACTGTTTCACAGCGGCGGAACCTGGAGCACTGGGGTTATCCGTATGTCTTTGACGATTTCCGCTTTCATATGACCTTGACCGGCCCGGTGCCCGAGAACCGTCAGGCGATCATGGAAGCGGTCCTGCGCCAACGCTTCGCGGCGTTTATCGACCAGCCGCTGGCAATCGACGGGTTGGCCTTGTTCCGCCAACCAGCCCCGTCCGATGACTTTGTTGTGGAATCCTATGTGAAGCTGGCTGACGTCAACTATTAGGTTCTTGTTGACTGACCCTACACCGCCTGGCGCCACAATGTCGTGACCAGGAAACGGTCAGGCATGCACACATGAGGGCGGTTGAGATGGATTACAGCGCCGGTGGTCCTGGCGTCACCTCAAAACCGCTCATTCCCGCGAAGGCGGGAATCCAGAAAACAAAAGAATCTGGGTCCTCCGCCTTTGCGGAGGACGAGCGCAGAACGGAGCACAAACGCCTGAAAGCACAACGCCACCTTACGAGAGCGTCGCAAACATCGCTGAAACCACAAACGTGCCATCTCCGAACGGGCGCAAGATGTGTGCACGCTTTAGTCAGGAAAAACGGGAGCTGTCTATCCGCCGCACCTATTGGTGGAGTCGGGCGCCGGTTTCTCCGTCGAACAAGTGGATCAGCGCCGGATCTGCGGTCAAGTGCAGCGTCTCGCCCGGGTTGACCTGGACCCGCTCGCGAAACACGCCGACCAGGTCGTGGCCACCGAGCTTCATGAACACCTGGGTCTCCGATCCGGTCGGTTCGACGACCTGTACCTGTGCGGCAAAGCCATCATCCGCGAGGACCAGATGCTCAGGGCGAACGCCAAAGGTAGTGGCACGGCCACTCATTGCCTCCGGCAGCGCCGGAGCCGGCAATTCGATTCCCTCGTCCGCCAGGAACATGGGCTTGTCATTGCTCCCCTGCATGTGGCCCTTGATGATGTTCATCGCCGGCGAGCCGATGAAGCCGGCAACGAACAAGTTCGCGGGTGTATCATAAAGATCGAGCGGTGAGCCGATCTGTTCAACGACACCATCGCGTAATACGACGATCTTGTCGGCCATCGTCATCGCCTCGATCTGGTCGTGGGTGACGTAGATGGTGGTCGTCTTCAACCGCTGATGGAGTTCCTTGATTTCGGTGCGCATCTGGACGCGCAGCTTCGCGTCGAGGTTGGAAAGCGGTTCGTCGAACAGGAACACCTGCGGATCGCGCACGATCGCCCGTCCCATGGCGACGCGTTGACGCTGTCCGCCGGACAGCTGTTTCGGCAGCCGCTCCAGCAGTTCCTCGAGACCCAGGATCGACGCTGCACGATTGACCTTCTGGTCGATCACGTCCCTGCTTTCGCGCCGCAGCTTGAGCGAGAAGCCCATGTTCTTGGCCACGGTCATATGGGGGTAGAGAGCGTAGTTCTGGAACACCATCGCGATATCGCGATCCTTGGGGCGCAGATCGTTGACCACCCGGCCACCGATGCCAATCTCGCCCTCGGTGATTTCCTCAAGTCCGGCAATCATACGCAGCAGTGTTGATTTCCCGCAGCCGGAAGGACCAACCAGAACGACAAACTCGCCGTCGCTGATATCCACATTGACCCCATGAATCACTTCAACCGAGCCATAAGACTTGTAGACGTCGCGGACTGCAACTCCCGCCATGTTTCGTATCTCCCTCTGCCGGGACCAGCCCGGGCAAACCTATTGCGTCCGGATCGAAGCCGGCCCTGAATCCAGGGTTAGCTGCGCGCGGAACCCATTTCACACTACCGAGACAATGATATTGCCCAGTTATGGCGACCAAGCAAGAAAAACGATTTCGGCAGCCCTGTCGATTCAGCCTGAGGTTGGAGGCGGCTCTCGTCCGAAACCTCGGACGCGGCCGGAAACAACACTTGCGCCAGATCAAACATTGCCGCAGGCTGTCGATGATAATATCAATCCGTTCATATGGTTAGAGGATGGCGATGATGCGCGCAATCGTTTCGGTGTTGGCCCTGGTCGTCGGTGTTGGCCCGTCGGTGGCGCTCGAACCGAATGAGCAGCGAGGATTTACGTTCGTGAGCACGAATTGCTCCATGTGCCATGCGGTCGGGAAGTACGGCGACAGTCCGCTGCCCATTGCGCCGCCATTTCGAACGCTGCATGAGCGCTACCCGATCGATAGCCTCCAGGAAGCGCTGGCCGAGGGTATCGTCACCGGTCACCCTTCCATGCCGGTTTTCGTGCTGGAGGTTGACCAGGTGGAAGATGTGCTCGCTTATTTGAGGACGCTGGAGTAGCCGGCTGCCGCCGGAACCTCTTTCGCTCCCATATCGGCAGCGGGATAACCGCCGTGGACATGCGCTGTGGATCTAGACCTTGACACCAGGTCGGGCTGGCCGGCTGACCTTCGCCTGCTATTTGAGCGCTACCCGCGAACCGATTGGCCCGGCCATGTCAATCTTGGCGAGATGGCGCAGTTCTGGCTGTCCGTCCACGATCAGTTCCGCCGGTTTGGAGCCGCGTTGGCCGCGGCCAACACCCGTTCGCGGGAAGGTGATCTGACCCCGGCCGATTACCGTGACTGGTATCCGCGCCGGCTCAATCGGTTCCTCGGGGGGGCTCGAAGGCCACCACTCAATCGAGGACTACCAGTTCTTCCCGATACTGTCGGACGTGGAGCCGCGACTCGCGCGCGGGTTTGATGTTCTCAAGAGCGATCACGGGAGTATCCATGCCGCCATGACCGCCGCGTTCGAATCCGCCACCGCGCTGATTCAGACCGTTGACGGGGATCGAGACGCAAACCTGATTGCGGCCGAGACACATGCTGGCGCTGCCGATCGCTTGCTCACCCTGCTTGGTCGCCATCTGGAGGACGAGGAGGACCTGATCATTCCAATCATCCTCGATCGCGGCGAGGCAGTGCTCGGCCTTGGGTAGGATTTCGATTGAGCGCATAGCTGCCGCCTCCGGCTGTCCAGATGACGGTCGCCGCCTCGCAGCTATGAACGTGCCGCGCCGCGAATGTCCGACAGTGTGCGGGTGGGCGTCAGCGCTTCAGGATCAAACTTGACATCGATGATCGCCGGCTTGCCGGCGTGAAGGGCGTTGTTGAACGCTGCCGCGAAGTCCTCCGTCCGGGTGACGGTTTCGCCGTGGCCGCCGCTGGCACGGGCTAGCGCCGCAAAGTCCGGATTGACCAGGTCGCTGGCGATGATCCGGTTCGGATAGTCCCGTTCCTGATGCATGCGGATCGTGCCGTGGATGCCATTGTTGATCACGACGGCGATGACGGCGGCGTTCTCCTGAACGGCGGTCGCGAACTCCTGGCTTGTCATCTGGAAGCATCCGTCGCCGGCCAGTGCCACTACAATCCGTCGGGGATTCTCAAGCTTCGCAGCGATCGCCGCCGGCAGGCCGTAGCCCATGGATCCCGAGGTGGGCGCCAACTGGGTGCCCGGTCGCCGATAGCGGAAGAAACGGTGCAGCCAGGCCGAATAGTTGCCGGCGCCATTGCAGAGTACGGCGTCGTCCGGCAGCCGCTCTCTGAGCCATCCCATGATTTCGCTCAGCTGAACAGGCCCCGGATTGGTTACCGGCGTGCTCCAGATTCGGTAGGCCTGATGCGCCGTCTCGGTTTCGGCATGCCAGGGGACCCTGGTCGGAGGTTCGAGCGCTTCGAGCGCTGCGGCAAAGGCGGTGGGGCTGGCGTGGATCGCCAGACTCGGACGGTAGACGCGGCCGAGTTCCTCGGCGCCGGGATAAATGTGAACCAGAGTTTGGGCGGGTTCGGGGATCGCCAGATGGCCATACCCCGCCGAGGGCATTTCGCTCATCCGCCCGCCCACCAGAAGCACGAGATCGGCGTCACGCAATCGGGCGGCAAGAGCCGGATTGACGCCGACGCCAAGATCGCCGGCGTAGTTGGGGTGTTCGTTGTCGAACAAGGTCTGCCGCCGGAACGAGCAGGCGACCGGCAGCGCGAACCGCTCGGCGAAGCGGCGCATTCCCGCGATGGCTGTTCCCGTCCAGCGCGGTCCGCCGAGGATGACCAGTGGCCGTTCGGCGCGCCAGAGCATCTTCTGGAGCTGCGCCATTTGGTTGAGCCCGGGGTAGGTTTCGACCTGAACCCAGGGTTCGGCATCCGCGACCGTCGTGCCGTCGCGCAGCATGTCCTCCGGCAGCCCCAGGACCACGGGGCCCGGTCGGCCGCTGGTTGCTTCATGAAATGCCCGGCTGATGAATTCGGGGATCCGGTCGGCCCGATCGATTTCAGCGACCCACTTGGCGACTTCGCCAAAAAACGGCTTGAGGTTGATCTCCTGAAAGGCTTCGCGCTCGCGCATGCCGCGGCCGACCTGTCCCAACAGCAGGATCATCGGCGTCGAGTCCTGGCGCCCTACATGCAGGCCGGCTGAGGCGTTTGTGGCGCCGGGGCCACGTGTGGCCATCACGATTCCCGGGCGACCGGTGAGCTTGCCCCACGCTTCCGCAGCCATGGCTGCACCGCCTTCCTGGCGGAAAGTCGTCACCGCTATCGGCGAATCGTACAGCGCGTCGAGCAGGGCCAGATAGCTTTCGCCCGGAACGCAGAAGGCGCGGGTAACCGCGTTTTGGTGAAGTGCGTCGGCCAGAACCTGGCCGCCGGTTCGGGGATTCGCCATGAGCTACCGTAGCGGGTTGAATGGATGAAACGTCTTGGAGCTTATCAACAAAAGGTCGCGTAAACAAAAGGAAACGCAAGTGCAGATGAGACGGTGTTGTTTGTTGCGGTCAGTCGGCAGGCTGCCACTTTGTGGGCAATGGGCTACGTGGTGGCAAACCCCGTGGAGCGATGCGCCCAGCCGGTCATCCGTTTCTCAAGCCAGGCCATGACCGCGTACATGACGATTCCCTCGACGGCGAGGATCACCAGCCCGGCAAAGACGAGTGGCACGTTGAACTGAGCTTGCGCCTGGAGCATCAGGTTGCCGATCCCGTGGTTGGAGGCGATCGACTCGGAGATCACCGAGCCGACAAAGGCGAGTGTGATGGCGACTTTCAGCGATCCGAAGAAGTAGGGAAGAGCTCGCGGGATCCCGACCTTGCGCATAATGTCGAGCTTGGATGCGCCGAGCGCTTTCAGCACATCCTCAAGTTCGGGTTCGATCGTCGCCAGTCCGGTCGCGACATTGACGACGATCGGGAAGAACGAAATCAGAAAGGCGGTGATGACTGCCGGCACGGCGCCGATCCCGAACCACAGCACCAGGATTGGCACGACCGCGACCTTGGGGATGGCGTTGAAGCCGATCATCAGCGGATAGAGCCCCGCATAGATGGTACGCGACCAGCCGATGAACAGGCCGAGCGCCAGGCCGAACCCGACCGCGAGGGCAAAACCGGCGAGGGTGGTTCCCAGCGTGAAAAGCGACTCGAACCAGATTGCGTTCGCATATTGGATGATGGCGCCGACCACCGCCGTCGGAGGGGGCAAGACGAAGGGCGGAATATTGAAGATCGCCACCGCCCCCTGCCAGACCAGCAGCATGGCAACAACGAAGACCCAGGGGGCGGCGCGGACGGCCAAGGCCGACGACATCACTGCCGCGCCTCAACGATGTGATCGCGCAACTCGTGGACCATGTCCTGAAACGGAGCAGTGTAGGTAAGTTCCAGGTCGCGGGGTCGATCAAAGGCGACCCGGCGTTCGATCAGGATATGTCCCGGCCGCGCCGACATGACGAAGATCCGGTCGGCGAGAAAGGTCGCTTCGCGCAGGTCGTGGGTGACCAGGATGATGGTCACATGGCTCTCCGCATGGATGTCGCGGATCACGCACCAAAGTTCCTCGCGGGTGAACGCGTCAAGCGCCCCGAATGGCTCGTCCAGCATCAGGAGCTGCGGCTCATGAACCAAAGCCCGGCAGAGTGAGGCGCGCATCTGCATGCCGCCGGAGAGTTCCCACGGGTACTTTTCTCCGGCGCCCTCGAGACCGACATGGGCAAGCAGCGCTTCGCCGCGCTCTTCGTAGGCGGCACGTTTGCGGCGGATGCGACTGCGGTGCGGTTCGACGATTTCCAGCGGCAGCAGGACATTATCGAGCGTTGTACGCCATGGCAGCAGGGTCGGTGCCTGGAACGCCATCCCGGCGATCTTCACCGGCTTGTCGACCACCTCACCGGCAACCGTGATCACGCCGCTTTGCGGGAACTGGAGCCCGGTCGCAAGTTTCATCAAGGTCGACTTGCCACAACCCGACGGGCCGACAACCGCGGCAAATTCCCCGCGGTCGACCGCCAGAGTCAGATCGTCGACCGCCAGAGGCGTGCCGGGTCCGCCATAGGCATGGCCGACCTGCTCGAGCGTGACGAAACCTTCCACGCGATGCGTCTGCCTGCCGCTATTCGATCGCGCGTTCCTCTTCGGTCGGCAGGAAGCTTGGGTCGAACGCTTCCTCGGCGGTTGGCTTGTTGGCGAAGGTGAATGTCAAACCGATCTGGTCAATCGCATTCGACAGCCGGTCGGCATCGACCTCGCCGAGACCGTTGGCCTTGACTTCGTCGGTTACAACGTTCTGGTCGAGTGCCATCCTCAGCCTTTCAAGCTCGGTCTCCTTGTCGAGGATCGCGTTGGCTTCGAGAACATATTCGACCGCTGCCTCCGGATCAGCGGCAGCGTCCTTGATCGCCTTGTTCAGCGCCCTGAGAAAACCTTTGACCGCTTCGGGATTTTCCTCGGCGAAGGTGGGCGAAACGATGATCGTGTTTCCGTACAGATCAACGCCGTGATCCGCCATCAGCAGGACCGTAATGTCATCGACCGGAACGCCGTTTGCCTTCAGGTTGATGAACGAGGAGAACGAGAAACCTGTAATCGCATCGACTTCGCCGGCGGCCAGCATTGGTTCGCGAACCGGGAAGCCGACATTTTCGATGGTTACGGTGTCTTCGTCGATTCCGTTGGCCTCGACGAATATCGGCCATTGGGCATAGGCACCGTCGGGTGCCGGTGCGCCGAGTGTCTTGCCTTCCATGTCCTTGGGCGCCGCAACTCCAAGGCTCTTGCGCCCGACGATCGCGAATGGGGGTTTGTTGTAGACGATATAGATCGACTTGATCGGCGTCTCGGGGTTCTGGTCGTTGAACTTGATGACCGAGTTGATGTCGCCGAAGCCCATGTCATAGACGCCGGATGCAACCCGGTTGATCGGCTCGACGGATCCCGACCCGGTATCGATGCTGACGTCCAGGCCCTCCTCGTCGAAGTAGCCCTTTTCTTCGGCCATCAGGAATGGTGCCGCCGGTCCTTCGAACTTCCAGTCGAGGGAGAAATCGATCGACGTGTCGGCGAATGCCGGGGGGGCCAGGCCAAGCGCCAAGGCTAAGGCCGGTAGAATTCGACGGGCGGCAAGGGCTGGGTTTGATGACATGAAAACGCTCCGTTTGTGAAATCTACGTACAAGCCTGCGCACAACCGTGATCTATTGCAAGTGTTGTGCCGTCGGCTGTGACTCGTGAGGTCGTAACTGAGACGTTTCGGTTTGCCGTGAGTCGGGTCGATCTTCCTCGCCTGCCGGTGTGGGTGGGCGCGCTGATGGATGAAGCAGTGCAGCGGAAAGAGGCAGCGAGCCCGCATTTCTAACACTCCACGCGCCCCTTCGGGCCGGCTGAGGTGCAAGACAGGGTGTGTCGAAGCCCTCGATCGTGGCCCGGTACGGACTCCATGCTTCTCCTGCCCTGTCATGTGCTTGAGCCGGCGCAGACCACATCGAGTGCAAGCAATGTGGGCTAGTGGATTGCGCGGTCCACCGTGTCCGGCAGATAGCTCGGATCGAACGCCGTTTCGGCTGTTGGCCTCGATGCGAAGACGAACGTCAATGCAATCTGGTCGATGGCCGCGGCAAGGCGATCCTGGTCGACACCACCGAGGCCGCCCGCCCTGACCTCGTCGGTGATGATATTTTGATCCAGCGCCATCTTGAGCTTTGCGAGTTCGGTAGCTCGATCGAGCAGCGCGTTCGACGCCATCACGTAGTCCACCGCGGCTCCGGATCGGCAGCGGTGTCTTTGATCGCGCGATTGAATGCCCGCAAGAAACCCTTGACGGCCTCTGGATTAGCCTCGGCAAACGACGGCGACACGAGAATTGCGTTGCCGTACAGGTCGACTCCGTAGTCGGCCATCAGGAGGGTTGTGATATCGTCGGCCGGAACGCCGCTGGCCAGCACGTTGAAAGGGGCGGAGAGCGAGAAGCCGGTAATGGCATCGACCCGGCCGGATGCAAGCATAGGCACGCGGACCGCAAAGCCCACATTGTCTATGGATACGGTGTTTGCCTCGATTCCGTTTGTCCGGACAAAGATCGGCCACTGGGCATAGCTGGCGTCTGTGATCGGCGCTCCGAGCCGTTTGCCTTCAAGGTCACCTGGCGCGAAAACGCCCCGGCTCCTGCGTCCGATGACGGCAAACGCCGGCTTGTTGTAGACCATGTAGACAGGCTTGATCGGCGTGCTTGGATTCTGATCATTGAACTTGATTGCGGCGTTGATGTCGCCGAAACCCATATCGTACGCCCGCGACGCGACACGGTTGATCGGCTCGACCGAACCGGACCCCGTATCGATGGCGACGCTCAGCCCCTCGTCGGCGAAATAACCTCTTTTCTGGGCAAGCAGGAACGGTGCTGAGGGTCCCTCTATCCGCCAGTCGAGCGAGAAGCGGATCGGTGTCTGAGCGGCCACCGAATAAATGTCGCACCCGGCAACGGCGATCGCAGTCGCGAGCAATCGGGCCGGAAGGGCGCCCCGGAGGCGAATCAGGCTTTTCGCCAATGACATCGCGATCGGACACGCACGGTGTTCCGGGCCAAACAACCGGCTTGGCAGTGCTGTCGTGGAGACGGCGAGGATGCCGATGACCCAAATGTCATTGTCACCGGGCTGGCCGCAGCGTGCACGCTCTAAACGTCGGTCACGGTCACGACCACAAAGGTATGTAGCTCGCCCTCATCATCACGAATGGAGATGTACTCGCCCGGCACGAAAATGTGGCTTGAGAGCTTGAAGCCGCCTTCATCGCCCTCGTCGCCGTCAATATCGTAGGTAAAGCCCCATGAACCACCCGGACGATGCACCAGATGGCCGATATCGTCTTCTTCGCCGGCCCAGAACCGCACGACACGGCAGAGGTCGCGGTGCGTGCGCCAACCTTCGGCGTCAAGGTGGCCCTTGCCGTCGAGTGGCGCCGTGAAACGGTAGCCATGGCGGTCGCTGCCTTGCGGGTGTTCCTTCGTGCGAGCGAGATTCAGCCGGATTGTTTTTAGTCCGTGGGTATCGATCATGGTGCCTCCAACCGGTGGTGCGTAAGCTTAGCAGACCGCCATCGCCTTTCCAGTGCGGGGTTTCCCCGAAGCGGCGCTAAGGCCTACAGTGTGCCAAGGGAACCGGAGGAAACATTGCGAGTCGTCAAACCGGCTCACGTGCGGCTGTCGATTTTTTTTCTCGTTGTCAGCGTGTTCGCCGCCGCCGCCATTGCGCAGCCGCTCGGCGACGGAAACTACCCGACCACGGAGTTCGCCGAGGGGGCGAACAGCGCCAGCGTCTCTGTCGGTCCGCTGGCGGCGGAAATTACCCTGGTTCGTCGCCCCGATCTCGACCCGGATTTCGACACACCGGTCCTGACGGTTCGGATCGATGGGCGCCTCGCCTTGGAGGTGCCGGGTGTCGCGTCTGGTTTTGACTTTCCGGCCAGCGAAGCGGTGATTGTCGAGGTTGATCCTGGCAACGATGCTCTCGAAGTGGTTTTCTCGAGCTATACCGGTGGGGCCCATTGCTGCACACAGGTAATCGTCGCGGCGTCGCTTGGTGACCGTTGGGTGGCCGTACCCATTGGCGAGTTCGATGGCGACGGTGGTGTCCTCAGCGACCTCGACGGGGACGGCAACGCCGAGATCGCCCCCTTTGACAACCGATTCCTGTATGAGTTCGACTGCTACGCCTGTAGCGCCGCGCCCCTTGTGGTCATCGCGGTTCGCGATGGCAAGGCCATTGACGTTTCGGGGCAACCCAGATTCGTCGCGGCGCATCGCGAGTGGCTGGGCCAACTCGAACAAAGCGTCGATCCAAGCCGCCGCTGGAGTTCACCGGGCTACCTGGCCGGATGGGTCGCTGCCAAGATCCGGGTCGGAGAGGGGGCGGAAGCCTGGGCCGCATTGCGTTCCAACTGGGATCTTGCCAGCGACACCGGCGAGGAGGTCTGTCTGACCGGCGAGGACATCGAGGAATGTCCCCGTCGTCAGCGCGTTGTGCTTACCTTCCCCGAGCGGCTTGAGCTGTTCCTGAAGCGGACCGGCTACATCCAGTGAGACAGCCTTCAATCGATGGTGCTCTTGTCAACTGATACCAAGGGTGCTCAATATTAAGTCGCCCACTGGAGCCATCCGACCCCGGATGATGAAACCAAGGGAATCGGCTATTTTCGGCCCGGCTTCGATTTTGTTTCTTTTGAGCACCCTTGGTATCAGGCCTCGCTTCCCTTCATCGTCGCCTTGTACGCCGCAAGGTGCTTTTGCCGAGCCTTGATGAGCTGCTCGTTGTAGACGCCGTAGATCATATCCGTGTCATGCAACGTAACGCCTTCGATGGTCGGCGAGGCGAAGACCGGCAGCTCGATCCCACGCTTGGCCAGCTGCTGGGCGGTACGGGCGACGAGCTCGTGCATCAGGGTCATCGCCAGTACCGTCGACGATCCGGAGACCGGACGGCTCCAACCGTCAATCGGTACGATCGCATCCTCGATCGGGGCGCATGTGTCGATGACAATATCGGCCGCGTCGGCGAGGCGCTTGCCCGAAGAGTGCGTTGCCGGCTTGTCGAGATTATTGGTGCTGGTGATGGCGACGACGAAAAGGCCCCGCCTCTTTGCATATAACGCCGCATCGATACCAGATGCGTTGCGACCGCTGTGCCCGAAAACAATCAGCGAGTCGCCTTCATTGAGTGGCTGCTGGTCGAGATACTTCTCAGCGTACTTCTCCGTCCGCTCGAGCCACAGAAGCTCCCGGACCCCTCCTGGGCCGAGAACGCTGTGCCACATCAGTCGAGGATCGGTGAGGGGATTGAAACCGATATAGCTGCCGTAGCGGGGGAAGGTTTCCTGGCAGGGCAACACCGAGTGGCCGGATCCGTAGAGGTGTATCAGGCCTTCACCTTGCAGCGTGTCGGCCAGACGGCCGGCCACGGTGTCGAACGCTTCGGCGTTGACTTCCGAGGCCTTGCCGATGAGCTCCAGCAGGCGGCCGATATAGAGGTCAGTCACGATACACACTCCTTTGGTGGTCGATTGTTTCAGGTACGAAGCGTTGCGCGGATCTCGTAGAGATCACCACGCATCAGCGAGACGGTGAATTCAAATGGGCCGCGAGCGTCAGCGCTGACGCGTTCGATGACAAAGGCGGGCGAGCCGACCGCAACGTCAAGGAGCGCCGCGTCTTTCTCGCCGACCAACGTGACCCGATAGACTTCATGGGCTTCCTCGGCGGCGATCGCATAGCGCTCGCGAAGGCGCAGATAGAGCGATCCGTCCAGAGGTGCACCATCGAGGAAACCGGGCACCCGAGCGGCAGGGATGTTAGCAGTCTGCACGCCGATCGGCGTGTCGCCGTCCTTGCGCAGCCGGCAAACCCGTACGATCGGCGTCCCGTCGGCGACCCCCAGGGCGGTAGCGACTTCAGGTGATGCCTGGACCGCCACCGCCTCGAGGATTTCCGAGCCGGCAACGCGGCCGAGTCGCGACATCTCATCAGTGAAGCTGGTCAGGTCCCGGGTGCCGGCGACCAGTGTTGCATTGCGGACGAAGGTTCCCCGCCCGTGCTCGCGACGCAACAAGCCGGCTTCCTCAAGATTGCGTATGGCGTGGCGGATCGTGATGCGGCTGACGCCGAGCATGCCGCAGAGGCGGTCTTCGGCCGGAATGCGGCTGCCCGTCGGCCACTCGCCGCCCTCGATACGCTGGCGGATTGACCGTTCGACCTGGTGCCACAATGGTTCGGGTTTGCGGCGGTCAGGCTGCAGGGGCCGAATCTCGGTCATCGCAGTCTCCACCAGTCCGGTCCGGAGACGGCGGCCGTAGCGGCACCGATCAGAGCGGCGCGTGAACCAAAGGCGCCAGCGCGAATATCGATCTGCTGAAGGTGCGTCGGAAGTTGCCTTTGCGCGGCGTGCCTGACGGGCGGGACCAGGACATCTGCCGCGCCGGCTACGCCGCCGGCCAGGAGCACGATTTGTGGATCGAGAAGCGCGACAGCGGATGCGACCGCCACGCCGATCGCCCGCGCAGGTCCATCAAGCGCTTCGATCGCACCAGCGTCGCCGGCACGGGCAGCGGCGATCAGAGCCGTGCCGTCGGCGTGGCCGATGTTCCTGGCGATCCGGTCGAGCGCCGGTCCCGCCGCGGTTCGCTCAAGCCATCCGCGCGTCGGGTCACCTGGATCATTGGCATCCCCGGTCGCCCAGCCAAAGGAACAGGCGCCGCCATGAGCTCCCCGGACAATCCTCCCGGCAGCAAGAACGGCGGATCCTATGCCTGTGCCGATGGCGAGGAGGATAGCGTCGCCCAGCCCCGCGGCCTCGCCTCGCGTCGCTTCGGCGAGCAGAGCCAGATGTGCGTCATTGCCGAGCGCGATCCTCATCCCGGGCAGGAGGTCGCCGACGTCGATGCCGTCAAGCCAGGGAAGATTGGGGATCCACAAACAACGACGATCGGCGACGAGCCCCGGGACGGCAATCCCAACCGCCGACGCAGCCGGTGCGTCGTTGCGGAGCGAGACGAGGCGGGCCGCGAACCCATCGAGATCCGTCGGCGCCGGCCATTCACCAAGCGTGTTCAAATCGTCCGGTGCGTCCGATTGCACCACCGCGGCCCGAAGCCATGTCCCACCCAGATCGATGGCCAGCACCGCGCTCACCCCTTGATCCCCGCACTGATCATGCTGGCGACGAAATAGCGCTGCAGGAATGCGAAGAGAACCAGTGGCGGCAGGATTGCCATGGTCGCACCGGCCATGACCAGACCCGTGTTCATCGCGCCGCGATTGTAGCTGAGCAGGCGGCTGAGCGAGATGACGATCGGGTAGGCGTCGCCATTGCCCTGCAGAATCGTCAGTGGCCACAGGTAGCTGTTCCAGTGGTAGACGAAGGCGAAGAGTGCGAGCGCGGCAATCGCCGGTGCGATGGCCGGTGCTACGATCTGGAAGATGATGCGAAGCTCGGATGCTCCGTCGAGACGAGCCGCCTCGATCAGTTCGTCGGGAACCCCCAGGATGAACTGACGCAGCAGGAAGACGCCGAAGGCATTGGCGAGATTTGGGAGGATCACACCGGCAAGACTGCCGTCGACACCGATGCTCGAAACCAGCCTGTAGAGCGGGATCAGCGTGACGATCGGCGGCAGGAACATGGTGGCGATCATCGCGCCGAAGATCAGCCCCCGTCCCCTGAATTCATACTTGGCAAAGGCATAGCCGGCCATCAGGCTGGTGACGATGATACCGGCGGTAGTGACCGTAGCGATGATCGCCGAATTGAGAAATGATCGGCCGGCCTGGATGATGCCAGACACCTCGTCATAGGCGGTGAATGACGGAGAGGCCGGCAGCCAGACCGGCGGTGTTTGCATGGTCTCTGCTGGTGTCTTCAGGCTCGACAGTACCATCCACGCAAGCGGGAAGGCCGCGGCAACCGCGACCGCAATAATGAGGGCGAAGAGGGCCGTTTCCGGCAGATCCGGCCAACGCCGCCCGCGTGATGAGCCGGTGCGGGCTGAACCGGCGGTAAGTGATGTGGCGGTGGTCATCCGTCGTCTGTCTTGCGCGCTGCTGCGAAGAACGCCACGACCGTGACGACAAGCGTGAGAAGCAGCATCACTGCCATGGCCGAACCGAGCCCACCCTGGGCGCGTTCGATCCCTACACGGCGAATGTGGAATGTGAGCACGTTGGTCGAGCCGGCCGGGCCGCCCTGGGTGATCAGGACCACCGGCTCGAACACCTGAACGGCATTGATCAGACAGATCACGGCGCTGAACAGGAGCGCTCGTTTAAGGAGCGGCAGCGTGATCCGCCAGAAAGTCTGGTGAGACGTTGCTCCGTCGACCTTGGCAGCATCGTAAAGCGTCCCCGGAATCTGGGTCAGCCCCGCCACGATGAGCACGGTGAAGTAGCCGACCTGCTGCCAGACATTGAGGTAGACCAACGACACCAGCGCCGTATCGGGTGATGACAGCCAGGTTTGCGGGCCGATACCGATCCAGCCGAGCATCTGATTGAACGGCCCTTCGGTCGGCGAATAGAGCTTCGACCAGACCAGCGCGACGGCAATCGACGGCACCATATAGGTAGAAAACAGAACGGTTCGCAGGACCGAGCCACCCCAGACGCGGGTCTGGTAGACGAGGAGGCCGAGGAGAACGGATAGCGGCAGGATGATCGCGATGGAGAGTCCGGAATAGACCGCGGTGTTGATAAAGGCGCGACGGAAATCCCGTCCGACCGAGGTCGGCCCGAACAGGTCCTCGAAATTCCTCAGGCCGACAAACCGTGCGGTATCGAAGGCAGTTTGCGTCGACCATTCGTGAAACGCCAGCCAGATGGTAAGGGCGATCGGCGCAAGGATGAACACCGAAGTCAGTATGGTGCTCGGTCCGAGGAGCCCGACGAGACGTAACTGCCGTTGCATGAAGTCCTGCCACTCGCGGCGACCGGCGGGCGAGCCTTCGCTCGCCCGTCGTCAGGATGGCGCCGTCAGCGCGCGGCGCGCTCGAGGATCTCCGCCGCGTCGGCCTGGGCGTTGGCTTCCGCCTCGGCGGCGTCGGCTTGCCCGAACTGCATCGCCTCAAGCTGCAGCTGCAATGCTTCCGTGAATTCCTGGCCACCGAGAACGACGGGGAACGGTCTCGCGTTGGCCAACACATTGACATATCCGGCAAGGAAAGGTGTGGCCAGCCTGCCGCCAAAAACCTCAACATCCGAAGTGCGGGACGGCAGAATGCCCATCGACATCAGAATGTCGCCCATGGCGCTTGCGCCGTCGGGGCCCGAGTCCGGCCCGTTCAGCCACTCGAGAAACGCGAAGGCGGCATCCTGTTCGGCAGCCTCGGCATTGCCATTGACGACCGTCATCCACGAATAGGAAATCGAACGCGGCTTGTCGCCGGACGGTCCAACCGGAATCGGCGCCGTGGCGATGTCTGCGAACGCGTCTCCCATGCCCGCCTTGAGAGCGCTCTCCCACCAGTTGGCCATGATGATCATGCCGGTCTTGCCGGAGACGAAATTATCGAGGAATGGCCCGGTCGTGTTCGCGTCGGCCGTGGCCATCTGCGGGCTGGAATATCCCTCATTGATCAGTGTTTGGTAGAGTTCGAAGGTCTGGGTCGCAGATGGACTATCCAGCATCGGTTTGCCGTCGGCGATCAACTCACCGCCATTTGACGCCAGCAGCGAGGCGAAGGGATGAACCACCCCCGCCGCCCATGAATTGATCATGCCGAAGCCCTGCTGAGTGACTAAATCACCGTCCCGCTTGGTGAGTATCGTGGCGGCGTCGAGGAACGCATCCCAGGTCTCGGGCGGGCTCGCGATTCCCGCTTCCTCGAAGAGCCTCTTGTTGTAGTTGAGGGCGTAGACGTCGATTTCATTTGGATAGCCATAGAGCGCACCATCGACGCTGGCGGCCGCGACAACACCTTTCGGCCAGGTAGTTTCGACGGCAGCTGCCTTGTCGGCCGGGATCGGTGCAACCAACGCGTCGCGGACCAGTTCTGGGAGCCACAGGTCGTAGATTCCAGCGATCGTCGGCCCGGCTGCGCTTCCGCCTTGGGTGCGCAGGGTGGTCAAAAGATCGCCGAACGGCACGGCCCGGACCTCCACTGTCACATCGGGATTGGATTTCTTGTATTCGGCAGCGGCGGCTTCGAGCTTGGCCACCGTATCGGGCGGCCAATGGGTCAGGAAGGAAACGGTCACCGGCTCGGCAGATGCCGCGCTGGCAAAAAGAAGGGCGGCTGCTCCCAAGGCGGCCCCTGCAACAATACGGGCGCTCATTTTGATCTCCTCAAGGGTCGATGGAATTGACATAATGACGTTATAACGACATATCACCGAAGGCAAGCTCGTTGGCTATTGGATGTGTCGTTTTATGGCTGCGCTCTCGGGACAAGTCGTCACCCCGGCGGGCCTGATGGCCGCCGAACTGGTTATCGAGGATGGCCTGATCGCCACGGTTCGCCCGGCAGAGCGCGCTGGTCCCAATTTCATCCTTCCGGGCTTTGTCGATCTGCATTGCCATGGTGGCGGCGGTGCCGACGTGATGGAGGGCGCCGAGGCAGTTCGTCATGTCGCGAAGCTCCATGCCGAACACGGCACTACTGCATTCCTGGCGACCACGATGACGGCGCCACTCGAAGACATCGAAATGGCATTGGTCGGCGTCAGCCAGGTTGTCGGTTCACCGGTCGCGGGGACCGCCGACGTTCTCGGCGTCCACCTTGAGGGCCCTTTCATCAGTCGCGACCGGCTGGGCGCCCAACCGGATTTTGTCCTTGGAGCCGACATCCGGTTGATGCAACGACTGTGCGAGCTTGTTTCGATAAGGGTGGTCACGCTCGCCGCGGAGGCCGATCCCGACGGCAGTCTCGCCGACTATCTCAAAGGGCACGGAATCCGGGTCCAACTCGGGCATTCTTCCTGCGACTACGAGACCGCTGCGGCACGCTTCAGGTCAAACATTGATGGGGCAACGCACCTCTATAATGCCATGACGCCGCTGCATCACCGGGCACCTGGTCTGGTTGGCGCCGCCCTGGCGCATCTGGACTATGCCGAGATGATCCCGGACCTGGTTCATGTCCACCCCGGTGCGTTGCAGGTTGCACTCAGGGCGATTCCCTCGGTCTACGCCGTGACCGACGCGTCCGCCGCCGCTGGTATGCCGGACGGCGACTATCGACTTGGGCGCCAGCGGGTCAGGAAATGCCAAAACAGTGTTCGCCTGCCGGATGGCACGCTCGCCGGAAGCTGCCTCACCATGCTTGACGCATTCCGCAATCTTGTTGCCCTGGGGCTTTCGATCGAGGAAGCGTCGCGTCGGACCGCCGCCATTCCCGCAGACTATCTCGGGCTGTCCGACCGCGGCCAGATCGCGGCCGGCCGGCGCGCCGATCTGGTCATGCTTGACCCCGACCTGCGACTGATCGATGTGATCATCAGCGGAAAACCAAAGTCCGCAGCGGCTTAGTACTACTGTGTGCCCGGACGAGCGCATTCAGCCGAGCGAGCGCGCATCCACGAATCGTTGCCGCACTCTCCTCGGAATTCGCGGGGCGGGGAGCAGGAAGATGAAATGACAAGTGGTACAGCCGGCTGGGCTCGAACCAGCGACCTACGGATCCACAATCCGGCGCTCTACCAACTGAGCTACGGCTGCACATTTTAGCCTGTGCGGCGAAACTAGAAGCAATGTGGGTGCCGTTCAAGAGGTTTGGCGGGCACTTCGCTGAGAAGTCCGGATTAATCCAACACATTCGCCGAAACGCAAAGCGGCCCGGAACGGGGCGCTCCGGGCCGCTTTTTGCGTAGCGTCGTCGATCGGCGCCTTAGTTGGCTTTGAAGCCCTTGAAGGTCTTCTCCGCATGGGCGGTCATCGGCTTGCTGGCCTCGGCAAAGACCTGCTGGGAGATCTCCTGGAAGTCCTTGAACTGGGC
Source organism: Hyphomicrobiales bacterium (assembly GCA_024222895.1). Taxonomy (GTDB): domain Bacteria; phylum Pseudomonadota; class Alphaproteobacteria; order Rhizobiales; family Kaistiaceae; genus Bauldia. The sequence continues at coordinate 29,140 of JAAEOR010000009.1, forward strand.
AGTTGCCGTTTCGAACTGCTGCCGGGCGAAGGCAGTCTGGAGTTCGATGACTTCCGCGATGGTCTTGGCGCCGAACAGATCCTTGGCAAACGCATAGGACGCATCGGTATTAGCTTTCGCCGCGTCGAGCGACTTCGTTCCGATGGCGAACGCGCCGTCCCGGGCCGTCTGATAGGTATCTTCGACCAGATCGGTCGTGTCCTCGGCGGCGCTCTTCATCTTGGCATAAGCATCGCGCGCCTGCGTAATACCCTTCTCCGCGAACTCGCGAACGACGACAGGGACCTCGAAAGCGGGCGCAAAAGCGGGAGTATTCACACCGAAAGCCTCGAAGGGATTCGGCATCATCATTTCGGGGGCAGTCGATTTGGTCGATTTGGCAGATTTTGTAGTCGCCATGGGAAGCTCCACAAGGGTTTAAGAACCGGGTGTACAGTCTCGGCGCGGCGTTGCCGCGTCGACTGTGATGCTTCCTATATACGGATTCTTTTGTGCGTTGCAACATAGATATTGCAACGCACAAAAATGAGCCTATCCCTTGGCTTTGTCCACGGCTTCGGCGCCGACTCGGCCAAGCATCGAGCCAATGTTCTTACCCTGCTCAGCCATGCTGGCCATCTGTCGGGTGAAATACTCTTTCTGAAGGGCTGCGATTTCCTCGACGGTCCGCGCCTGCACCAGCCGTTGGGCCAGATCGAAGGATGCAGCGACGCTTTCTTCCACAAAAGCGAGAGCCTGGCGGTTGACCTCGGTAGCGCCATCCTGAACGGATCGCGTCGAACCTTCCGCCTTGGCGACCGCCTTCTGGGTAGCATCGAGGTATTCTTCCAGAGCCTTTTTTGCGTCGCCGACGCTCTTGTCGGCCATCTCGCGCATTTGGTCGGGGATATCGAAAGGTGTTGGCTGCATGATCGGAGTCTCCCTGTTAGGTTTGTTGGTCCCGACTCAACATAGTCCTTTGGGGCATCTGGCGCCATCGCTCAGCGTTAACCACACAGCAAGCTGAGGCGGGGAAGTCGGGCCGGGGGCGTGGACCGGAAATTCGACCCATTGTATTAACTGGCTATTAAGTAACTGGAGTCGGCCGGTGCGGCGGGCGACGAACAGGGGCGGTGCCGGATGAACGGCAGGACATTTGCCTACCTTGATTTCGCCGCGCTCCCGGCGGTTGGCGCGCTGCTACTCGATCCCCGGCCTGCCTTTGTCTTTCGCGGCGATGGTAGCGGTGTTCTGTGGGCCAATGCTGCGGGCGTCGCGTTTCTCGGTGCGGCTTCCATGGGTGCCTTGCTTGCCCGGCGCTATTCCGCTGCCAGTCCGACTGTCCGCAGTCTGGCGCGCCTCGCCAAGTCCCTGTCGCCAGATCGATCAAGGCTGGAGATTCTCCGGTTCAATTTCGGCGTTCGCCAGGTGGCGCTGCCGTCGGCTTGCCGGGGGTTGGTGCTGCGCGACGGGGCGCGTGGATTGTTGGCCGTTGCAACAACGACCGCGGCCCGCGAGTCGCTATCCACCCGTTCTGAACGGCTGGCCGATGTGATCAGCGGTGACGACTGCCTCGTCGCGGTCCTCGATCGTGAGGGTGGGGTCCTCGGAGCCTCGGGCGGGTTTGACCGGCTTGCCGACGCCTCCGGCGAGATTGACAGGCTGGTGGCCGTCGCGGCCGTTGGTGAGAAGGCTGTGTCGCGCGCATCGCTTGGTTTGAACGGCACCGAACGCCAGGTTGGCGTCGCCAGGGTTCACGTCGGTGACGATCTGGTATTCCTGCTGATTGCCGGGCCGGCCGAGAAATCTCAGGCGCCGGTCGTGCCGGCGCCCCTGCCCACGGCCCTTGAGTCGCGGACCCCAGCCGACCTTGACGAAACGGATTCCTCTTCCATCGCGATCGCAAACCAGCGACTGGATCCGTCGGATGCAAAGGCTGAACCGGTGGCCGCCCGTTTCCTGTGGCAGACAGACACCCACCACGCTCTGGCGTTCGTCTCGCCGGATCTTGGTGAGGCGGTCGGCGCCGGCAATGCGCCCGCCGTCGGCACGGCGTGGCGCGACGTGGCCGAACGCTTCGGCGTTGATGGCGACTGTGAGGTTGCCAATGCGCTCTCGGCGATTTCTGGCTTTGCCGACATGACACTCTATTGGCCGTTGGACGATACGCCGGAGTGTGTTGCCATCGACCTCACCGGACTGCCGATTTTCTCACGCGATGGCGTTTTCGACGGCTATCGGGGCTTTGGCGTGATCCGAACAGATGATCGTCGCCCCCGTACCCGATCGCCCTCGTCCGGTGAACCGGCCCCGCCGCCGCCGGTTGTCAAGCCCGAGGCCGACACTCTGCCTGCCGAGGACCTCGCCGAGCAAACCGATGTGCCGCCTTCCAATGTCGTGCCGCTCGGCAACGCGCCGGCGCGTATCCTGCCGAAGCGCCTGTCCGGGAATGAACAGGACGCCTTCCGGCGTATCGCCGAGGCGTTGGCCGGTGACAGCAGCCGGCCCCTGGACCCGGTGCAATCGCAGGATTCTCCGGACCCCTCCGTCGTTGCCCCGCCGTTTGACCAGGCATTGCTCGATCGGTTGCCGGTCGGCATCGCGATTTACCGCGACAGCCAAACGCTGTTTGCCAATCGCCCGCTACTGGATTGGCTGGGGTACCCCTCCGTTGAAGCCTTTGCCGCCAATGGTGGTGCCGATGCGATTTTTCCGGATGGGGAAGATCCGTCGACGACGCCTGATGGAACCGGTGCGCTCAAGGCTGTACGCAGCGACGGGACGACCATTGACGTCGAGGCCAGACTGCATGCGGTGACGTGGGGGGGGGCGACCGCCTTGATGCTTTCGTTGG
>JAAEOR010000010.1 GCA_024222895.1 Hyphomicrobiales bacterium
CCGATATCGCCGATACCGAAAGCGGCCGGGTCGTATAGTGCCGCGGCAGCGACCAGCACCGCTGCCAACCCGACCAGTGAATGGAAACCGGCGACCAGCTGTGGCATCGCCGTCATCGGGATACGGCGAGCAATGACGGCCCCGACGCCCCCGCCGATCGCCAATCCGATCAGGATGAAAACGAAAGCACCCCAGCCGGACAGGGCCACCAACAGCGTCGTGATGATGGCGATCGCCATGCCGGCGATGCCAAACGCATTGCCTTGCCGCGCGCTCTCCGGATTGGACAGCCCACGCAGCGCCAGGATGAAGAAGACGCCGGATACGAGATAGAGAAGCGCAGTCAGGTTGGCTGACATAAGATCACGCTCTCTCTTTTTTCTTGTACATCGCCAGCATGCGGTGGGTGACCAGGAAGCCGCCGAAGATATTCACCGCGGCGAGCACAAGGGCGACGAAGCCAAAACCCTGCGAAAGCCAGCCGCCATGGGACGCCGCGCCGACCCCGACGGCCAGCAGCGCCCCGACAATGATCACCGAGGAGATCGCGTTGGTGACGGACATCAGCGGCGTGTGCAGCGCCGGAGTCACCGACCAGACGACGTAGTAGCCGACGAAAATCGCCAGCACGAAAATCGCCAGCCTGAAGACGAAGGGGTCGATCGCCCCGCCCGTCGCGCCGTGGAGTGCGCCGCCGACGGCGTCGGCCGCCTGCTCGGCGAAATCCTGTGCCTCGGATGCCGCGTCTTTGGCCTTCTCGGCCGCCTTCTTCGCCGTTTTCGCCGCTGCCTTGGCCGCCGCAGCGGCTTCTTCCGGCGTCAGCTTCGCCATCACTCGCCTCCCTTGTCGGCAAAGGCCGGGTGGACCACGGCTCCGTCCCGGGTCAGATTTGTCGCCTTGACCAGTTCGTCCTCCCAGTCGACTGCCAACGCCCTGTTCTCCTTGTCGATCAGCGTTTCGACAAAGGCGTAGAGGTTGCGGGCGTAAAGCGCCGACGCACTGGCAGCGATCCGGCCGGCCACATTGAGATAACCGACGATCTTCACGCCGCCATCCGTTTCGACGATCTTGCCGGGCTTGGCTCCCGCGACATTGCCGCCCCGTTCGACCGCGAGATCGACGAGGATCGAGCCCGGTCGCATCGACGCGACCATATCGGCGCTGACCAGTTTTGGCGCCGGCCGCCCGGGAATAAGCGCGGTGGTCACGACAATGTCCTGCTTGCCAAGGTGTTCGGCCACCAGCGCCGCCTGCTTCGCCTGATACTCCGCCGACATCTCCTTGGCGTACCCGCCAGCTGTCTCGGCCTGTTTGAATTCCTCGTCCTCGACAGCGACGAACTTCGCGCCCAGGGATTCGACTTGCTCCTTGGCGGCCGGCCGTACGTCGGTGGCGCTGACCACAGCACCGAGACGTCGAGCCGTGGCAATCGCCTGGAGCCCGGCGACGCCGGCGCCCATGACAAAGACGCGGGCCGCAGGGACAGTACCGGCCGCGGTCATCATCATCGGCATCGCCCGGCCGAAGATCTCGGCCGCATCGATGATCGCCTGGTAGCCGGCAAGATTGGCCTGGCTGGACAGGACGTCCATCGACTGCGCGCGGGTTATCCGCGGCATGAACTCCATCGAGAAAGCAGCGACCCCTGCATCGGCGAGCGCTTTGACATCCCCTTCATGACCAAAGGGGTCAAGAGCGCCGACCACCAGAGCAGCTGGCTTGAGTGCTCTTGTCTCCGCCTCGGTCGGACGGCGCACTTTGAGAACAATGTCGCCCGACTTGAGCACCGCTGCCGCCGTCTTGGTAACTGTCGCTCCGGCTTCCGCGTAGGCCTCATCCGGGATCTGCGATCCGGCGCCGGCGCCGGCCTGGACCGTCACTTCGGCTCCCAGGCCAATGAATTTCTTGACCGTCTCGGGGGTCGCCGCAACACGGGGCTCCCCCTTGTCGGCTTCGGTCGGCACAGAGATCTTCATGAGCGGATCCGGTTGGCTGAAAGCGTGGAGACGCGGAAGCGATCGGTCGAGGGAGGGCGCACCAAACGAGGACTAGAGCAGGAAGAACGCCATCAGGATCAGGATCACCGCCATCGCAGCAGTGCCGTATTTTGCCAAATTGACGAAGGCATCATAGGTCCGAACGTGATCGGCGAGATCTGTGCCGGTCGCCGTTCCGATCTCGGAGCTTGCTGGGTCGGCCATGCATCAGTCTCCTTGCAGGCATTGAATACGCTGGCGGCTTTATAGCAAAACGGTGGACGGCGACAATCGGGCAAAAGGGGGCAGGACGCACTTCGTCCTGTGCGCCATTGTCACATGGGCAGAGCCGGTTTAGCGCTAGTGTGACCGGATCGGCCACCCGTGCCGTAGTATGGTATTGGCTCAGCGCGGCGCTCTGCGAAGAAAAGGCTCCGGGAAATGCTGAACCCCATTTCGATCCTCGCCGACCGCTTCGGCGACGACCTGAGCAGCCGCTACCTGCAGTATTTCGCCCACCGCAATCCCGAATACGCCACCTATCTCGGCGGTGCCGCCCGGCTCGTCATCGAGCGGATCGGCAACTCCGACGCCCTCTACCACAACATCGAACACACGATGATGGTGACCGAGGTCGGCCAGCAGATCATCCGCGGCCGATTGCTGGCCGAGGCCCTGACACCGCAGGACTGGCTGCACTACACCTGTGCGTGCCTTGTCCACGATATCGGCTATGTTCGCGGCATCTGCCGTGATGACACGGCCCAGACAGTCATCATCAACGAAGCGGGAGACACCGCGACGCCGCCGCGAGGCGCGTCGGACGCCTATCTGTCGCCCTGGCATGTCGACCGCGGTAAGATCTATGTGCGGGAGCGCTTTTCGGCATCGCGTTTCATCGATGAGGAGCGGATTGCGTCCGCGATCGAGATGACCCGTTTCCCCGTGCCGGCAAAGGAGGTCTATCTGGAAACCCGAAGCGAGGCCGCTTTGGTCCGCGCCGCGGACCTCATCGGCCAGATGGCCGATCCATTCTATCACCGCAAGGCGAACGCCCTCTATCAGGAGTTTGTCGAGATCGGTGCAACCGACCAGCTCGACTATGACAGCCCGGCCGATCTCATCGACAAATATCCGGAGTTCTTCTGGGATCGTGTCGAGCCGCTGATCGGCCCGGCCCTCGGCTATCTGGAACTGACCACCGAAGGCAAGCAGTGGATCGCGGTGCTCAACTCCAACATTTTCAAGGTCGAACACCGCCACGGGTTTGTCGGGCCGTTTCCCGGGGCCGATTGATCCACCACGACCGTCGCGCGCGGTCCGTTGTATTCTCTGTCCATCGGGACAAAGCCCAGGACGAACCGGTCGCGTTCAACCGGACGAATCTCCTAAACCTTTCAAATATCATAACAATTTTTGTCGAGCCGGTGGAAGCAAGCACTCCACGGTTCCAGAACCACTGCCCGTGATAGACTCCGCTCATGATCACCGATCCGGACCTGTGGCGCCGAATCAAGGCGCACGACATCGACGACCCTGATGCCGACTTCACCTTCACCGACCGGCTGGCGGCTGAACAGGGCTGGACCAGAGGCTTCGCCCGTCGGGTGATCGAAGAATACCGCCGGTTCGTCTATCTCGCCTGTGTCGGTCAGCGGGAGGTAACCCCGTCGCGTCAGGTCGACGAAGCCTGGCACCTGCACCTGACCTATACGCGGGACTACTGGAGCCGGTTTTGCGCCGACGTGCTTGGCCGCCCGCTCCATCACGGACCGACCCGCGGCGGCGAGGCCGAGGATCGCAAGTATCGGGACAGCTATGCCGCGACGCTGGCAGGCTACGAGTCCGAGTTCGGTCTGCCCCCCGACAAAGACGTCTGGCCTCCCGATGAGGAGCGGTTCGCGCCGCTCCCATCGCAACAGCCTTCCTATTCCGCGCCCGCGCCGCCGCCATCGCGAGGCTTCATCGCCGCGTTGCAACTCGCCGATCCCGCGGTGAAATGGACGATCGTCGGTCTGGTTACCCTCTCGATCCTGCTTGCTGCTTTCCTGGCCCTTGCTGATCCCCGCGCCTATCTCGTCGCTTTCATGTTTGCCGGGTTCGGCGGCTTCCTGACCCGCGGGATGCTTTTCGGATTCGATCGAAAGCGGAGAAAGCCGAAGGACAGATCCCGCAGTTCGGGCGGTCACATTGCCGGCGGCGGTGGCGGGTGTGGCGGCGGCGGGTGATGCAGCAACTGATGCCCGCTTTCAGTTTCCGCGGCGCCTAGTCGGCGCCGCACCGCTCCCGGCGGCTTCAGAATTCGCGCCCGATCAATCGATCAATCGACAGACGGCCGCCACCGCGAATGGCGATCATCAGCAGCACGATCGCCCATAGGGCGGAAAACTCGACGCCGCCGTCATCAACATAGAAGCCATGCGGCAGGTGGACATAAATCGCCGCGGTTGCGGTTGTTATCGTAGTGGCGACTGCCGCTGGCCGGGTCAGGAAACCCACCGCGATCAGGATCCCGCCGATCACCTCGACGAGGCCGACGGCGATCATGATCGGGATGGCAGGTTCCAGGCCGATCGCCCTGAAGAAGCCGATCATCACCTCCTGGCTCCCGGTGATGCCGAACAGTTTCCACAGACCATGGGGAACCAGGAAGGCGCCGGCCGTGAGCCGCACCAACGCATAGGCGGGTTCGTTGAGGGCGGAGTAGACGGGTGTGAGCAGAGGAACGATTGGGCGCATTTGACACCATACCAGGCGGGACGATCACAGGACGTTAGACAAACACCCGTGGCGCCAATCTATTCGCCGCGACCATGTCGGTCTTGTCAGTCGAGGCCCGCCAGCCCCGCCGCATTCAGGGCTTTCGACTGACGGCGGGCAAGCTTCGCCTCGTCAAAACCCTTGATCGCTTCCGCGAAGATACGATGGAAGTTGAGTTCGGCGCGGAGATGCAGCATCACCGACCCGAGGCCAATAGCAGCGCGATCCATCAGGACGAATTCGCGCGGAACGACGATCGGCGGCCCGGCCTTGAGCGCCTGCTTGACCTTCCACACCTCCTTGCGGCCATAGGCAGCCGGATCGACGCCGTCAGCGATCGTGCGCACTCGATCGTCGATCAGCGGGCCATAGATGAACCGCGCCCAGATGTTGAGGACATCGATCTGCTCCTCGCTGAGGTCCCCGAAGCCCCAGCGCCGATAAGCCTCGATGATCCGGCCGCGGTCATCGTCACGGAAGCCGTGAAAAAGCTCGACCACACCACCAACGAAACGGGCCGGGAACACACGGATGCAGCCGTAATCGAGGAGGTTGATACCTTCGGGGCGCCCGTCGTCGTCGAAGACGCTGTAGTTGCCCAAATGCGGGTCGCCGTGGATGATGCCGTGGGTGGCGAATGGATGCCACCAGGCCTTGAACAGCGCGGTGGCGATGCGATTTCGGTCCTCGAGGCTGTGGTCAAGGAACGACAACAGCGGCTGGCCGTCGAGCCAGGTCATGGTCAACAGGCGTCGGGTCGACAGGTCCGGGACCACTGCGGGAACCCGGATCTGGGATTCCGACTTCAGCGCGGCACCGTAGAGCGCTGTATTGCCGGCCTCACGACGGTAATCGAGTTCCTCGCGCAGCCGTTCGGACAGCTCCTCGGCAATCTCGGTGGTGTCGATCTCAGGATTGATGCGCCGCTGGACCGACATGATGACGCCAAGTTGGCTGAGATCTGCCTCCACGGCCGACTGCATGTCCGGATATTGAAGCTTACACGCCAGGTTCCGCCCATCGTGGCCCACGGCCTTGTGAACCTGTCCCAGGGATGCGGCCGCCGACGGCTCCTCGTCGAAGGATTCGAACCGTGTCTTCCATTCCGGTCCAAGTTCCGCCCGCATACGCCGCTTGACGAATGCCGGGCCCATCGGCGGCGCCGACGCCTGGAGTTTCTGCAATTCCTCGGCATATTCCGGCGGCAGCAGATCCGGAACCGTGGCGACCAGTTGGGCCAGCTTCATCAACGGCCCTTTAAGGCCGCCAAGCGCCGCCATCAGTTCAGCGGCATTACGCTGGTCGCCGAATTCCCGGCCGAGCAGCCGGGCTCCGGCCATCTTGGCCGCCACGCCGCCAACATTGGCGCCGACCCGGGCGTAGCGCGACAGACGTCGGGAGAATCGGTTTGGCTCGGCGTCGGGTGGGTTGTTCATGGTTCGATATCTAGGGGCTCGAGCGGCTTGGAGGAAGGCTCATGGTGTCGACGGAGGTGATACGCGATGCCATATCGCCTCCCATTGCCACAATTGCGGCGCGCGCGTTGTGTGGAATGTCGGGTCAGTCCCGGGGCCAGTTGTCCCGGATTCAGCGCGCCAGACCGGTCTCATCAACCGTGCCGGCAGCCAGATCGCGGATGATGATGACCGCCTCGGCCTCCACCAAGCCAGATAGTTTTTCCTCCGCTGCCTGCGACGCCAGGCGCCGACGCAGCAACTCCGCTAGCCTTCCATCGCCTCCAGTTCGCCGATCAGGCGGTCGATAACGTCGAGGCCCTTTTCCCAGAATCCGGGGTCGCTTGCATCAAGGCCGAACGGCGCCAGCAGCGCCTTGTGGTGTTTGGAACCTCCGGCCTTCAGCATCTCCAGATATTTCTCCTGGAAACCGGCCTCGGTACCTTCATAGACAGCGTAGAGCGAGTTCACCAGACAGTCGCCAAATGCATAGGCGTAGACGTAGAACGGTGCGTGGACGAAGTGCGGGATGTAGCTCCAGAACACCTCATAGCCCGGCTGCAGCTTGATTGCGGGGCCGAGGCTTTCGCCCTGGACTTCCATCCATAGCGCACCGATCCGTTCCGATGTCAGTTCCCCGCCCTGCCGCTCGGTGTGCAGCGCCCGCTCAAAGCTGTAGAACGCGATCTGCCGGACCACGGTATTGATCATGTCCTCCACCTTGGCGGCGAGCATCGCCTTCTTCTGGACCGGATCGGTGGTGTCGGCGAGAACCGCCTGAAAGGTCAGCATCTCACCGAAGACGCTCGCGGTCTCGGCAAGCGTCAGCGGTGTCGGGGCCATCAGCGCGCCCTGCGGGCCGGCGAGCACCTGGTGGACGCCGTGGCCAAGCTCGTGAGCCAACGTCATCACATCGCGGATGCGGCCCTGGTAGTTGAGCAGCACATAGGGATGGGCGCTCGGCACCGTCGGATGCGAAAAAGCGCCCGGTGCCTTGCCGGGGCGCACTGGCGCGTCGATCCATCGTTCATCGAAAAAACGCCGGGCAATGTTGGCCATCTCCGGCGAGAACAGGCCGTAGGCGCCAAGGACGGTCGCCCGGGCCTCGTCAAAGCGGATCGTCTCGGTCGGCACTTCCGGTAGCGGCGCATTGCGATCCCAGTGATCGAGATGATCCCCACCGAACCATTTGGCTTTCAAACGGTAGTAGCGATGCGACAGGCGCGGATAGGCGCCACGAACCGCCGCAACCAGGGCATCAACCACCTCGGGTTCCACCCGGTTGGCCAGGTGCCGCGACGCCGCAACATCCTTGAAGCCTCGCCAGCGGTCAGAAATCTCCTTGTCCTTGGCCAGTGTATTGGTGATCTGGGTGAAAAGCCGCAGGTTTCCCGAAAAGGTCTCGGCAAGCGCCCCGGCCGCGGCCTTTCGCTTGTCACCGTCGGCGTCCTGCAAAAGGTTGAGAGTCGGCTCGATGGCCAACGCCTCTTCATCGACACTGAAGCGCAGGCCCGCCATGGTTTCGTCGAACAGCCGGTTCCAGGCACCACGCCCGGTCACCGACTTCTCGTGGAAGAGCTGCTCGACCCGATCTTCCAGTTGGTAGGGCTTTTCGCGGCGAATGTCCTCGAGCCACGGGCGATAGCGGCCGAGCGTCTGGACCGCCATCGCCTTTTCAAGCGCACCGTCGTCGATCCGGTTCAGCTCGAGCTGGAAGAAAAGCAGATGCGAACTCGCGGCCGTGATTTTCTCCTGAACATCACCGTAGAATTTCGACCGCTCCGGATCGCTGGTGTCACCGGCATGGAGCAGGCCGGCATAGGACATGATCCGGCCAAGCAGATCTTCAAGAGCCTCGAACGCGGCAACCGCCTCACCAAGCGCCTGCCCCGCCACGTCGCTCTTCGCAATCTCCGTCAGCTTGCCCTTGTAGCGCTCCTCGAACGCGATCGAGTCGGCCTCGGCGCGGGACAAATCCCGGGCGAGTTCCGATGAATTGCGACCGGGATAAAGGTCGTTGAGGTTCCATTCCGGCAGATCGCCGAACGGCGCTGCATCGGCTACAGCGAAGGGATCGGATAGGGACATGGATGACCTCTGCCAAGGGATGTGGACATGACTAATAGTGGCGACAGCGGCGGTGCCGATCAACTCCGTCGGACCGGCCGCAGCCTCGCCGGCCACAATTCCGCACGATCCGATCCGGCCCCGACCGATCACCCGCAGCTATCACGATGGACAGGCGGTACCCCTGGAGCGGATCGAAGCGTTGTCAGGAGAAGTGTTCTTGCACTTCTCCGCCCGGACAGAGCGACTTGGATGGAGCGATGGTGACGCGGGTGCCGCCACCCATATCTGTGCCGGAAGAGACTGAAGGCGTTTCGGGATCACCGATCCTGGCCACGGTCTGGCCGTAGAATCGCCGAAAGGCGATGGTAAATTCATTTTTACCACCGACCATTATGGTTGAAATGCGGCCCGGCTTAGTCTCTTTTGTGGCAAGTCGTGCCGCTTCGGCAGAGAAACAACGAGGCATGTCCCATGGTGGTTGACCGACTGGTTCGGATTGCGGCGGGTGCCGCAGCGCTCTCATTGATATCCGGCGCCGCGGTTGCGATGCCAGACAAGGACGGTCCGGGCACCTCCGTCGTCGCCGTCCCGTCAACCGGCTATACCCACACCGACCGTCTGATCGACGCGCCGACCCCGGCGCTGAGCGCGGTCCTGGCAAACGCTGTTGCGGACGGCCTGATCGACAAGGCCGACGCGGAAGCCGTCGTCGCCTTCTATGTTGAGCGTCGATTCGAACCTGCATGGATCGACGATGGCGAATACACGGAACAGGCCCGTGCGGTCATTGATCGGATCAAGCGGGCTGATGAGGATGGACTCGACCCGAGTGACTATCGGCTTCCACGCGAAAGCCTCCACCGGCATCGGCCACCCGGCAATGACGTGGTGGCAAGGGCCGACCTGATACTGAGCCAGGCGATCGTCGACTATGCCCGCCATGCCTATTCCGGGCGCATTGAGAACCCGACCAAGATCAGCAGCAACTTCGGCTACCAGCCCACCCGGCTGGCGGCCGGCGACGTTCTCGGGCTGGTGTCCGCTGCAACGGTCCCGGCCGAAACGCTGGCGGCCTACCACCCGCCACAAAGGGAATATCAGGCGTTGCGGGCTGAGCTGGCCGCGGCGCGGACTCGCACCGCCGAAGAGCGCAAGCCGGAGATTCCCGCTGGACCTCTGATCAAGCCTGGCATGAGCGACCCACGGGTACCGATGATCCGTAACCGGCTCAACCTGGCCAGCGTCGTTGAGGACCAGGAATTCTATGGCGACGACGTTGTTGCCGCAATCAAGGCATTCCAGAAGGCGTCACGACTGAGGGCGGATGGCATCGTCGGCAAGCGCACCCTGGCGGCGTTCAACCAGGGGCCCAGGGACTATGTGGCCATGATCGTCGCCAACATGGAGCGCTGGCGGTGGATGCCGCGATATCTGGGCGACTTCTACGTACGTGTAAACGTACCAGACTACCACCTGAGCATTTACAAGGACGACGATGTCGTTCACAAGACCCGGGTCATTGTCGGCAAATCCAGGAACCAGACGCCGCTGTTCTCCGACGAAATCGAGCATGTGGTGGTCAACCCGGCATGGAACGTGCCGGCGTCGATTGCCCGCAACGAAATGCTGCCGCGTCTGCGGGCCGGCAGCGGCCTTCGCGGCTACAAGGTCTACCGCAATATCCGTGGACGTTTCCGGGCCGTCAACCCGCGCACGGTCAATTGGCGCCGGGTCAACATGAGCCGGATCCGCATCAAGCAACCGCCGGGCTCCCGCAACGCCTTGGGTCAGGTTAAATTCCTGTTTCCCAACAAATACTCGGTCTACCTTCACGATACCCCCTCTCGAGGCCTGTTCGAGCGGGACTCGCGTGCTCTCAGCCATGGCTGCGTCCGGGTGCACGAACCGTGGGATTTCGCCGATGCGCTCCTGGCCCACAGCCCGGAAGTGGAAACGGCGCGTCTGAGGAAAATGGTCGGTGGCGGCGAACGTTGGGTGAACCTGGAGAAGAAAATTCCGGTTCATGTCACCTATTTCACCGCCTGGGTGGACGACAGCGGTGAACTGCAGGTCCGTGATGACATCTACGGACACGACCAGCGGGTGGCCAAGGCGCTCGGATTATCGTGAAAAACCTTGCCCCAGCGGCAAAACGCCGGTTGCCTTGGCGCCTCGCAAATGCCACGATCCAACCGTAGTCGAGTCAGGAGTTCGGGGTGGGGTGGCGATATTGCGCTCCCCGTTTGGTAAAGGGACGTTAACCTAAGGCGAGCAGACTGCATCGTCGGGGGTTGGCCCCATTACAGACAGGAACGGCAGGCGGGATTTGCTGAAGGACGGGGCAAACGCAGCGGGCAGGCAGGGGCGGCAATTGGGTCGTTTACTGCTTAGGGGCTTGACCGGTGTTACGGTCGGGGCGGCGCTATTGGTGTCGGCACAATCGGCTTCCGCCGAGGAGCGAGCCCTGAAGCTGTACAATGCCAATACCAAAGAGCGTGCCACGATCGTTTATAAACGCGACGGCCGTCTCGTTCCGTCGGGTGTCTCCGAACTCAATCGGTTCCTGCGCGACTGGCGCCGGAACCAACCGATCAAGATGGACCCGAAACTGTTCGACATTCTCTGGGAAGTCTATCAGCAGACGGGGTCGGCCCGACCGATCACCGTGATTTGCGGGTACCGGTCCAAGGAAACCAACGCAATGTTGCGCCGCCGGTCGAAAGGCGTCGCGAGCAACAGCCTCCACGTCAAGGGCCAGGCGATCGATTTCTATATTCCGAGTGTCGATCTCGCCAAAATGCGCGCGATTGGCTTGCGCATGCAGGCCGGCGGTGTCGGCTACTACCCGAGTTCGGGCTCACCGTTCGTGCACATGGACACCGGCTCGGTCCGCCATTGGCCGAGGATGAGCCGCAGGCAGTTGGTCAAGGTGTTCCCGAACGGCAAGACCCTGCACGTTCCCACCGGTGGCAAGCCGCTTCCCGGCTACGCCCAGGCGCTGGCCGCCTACAAGGTGCGCAAAGCTCGTGGCGTTGCCGTTGCGGGCGCAGGGACCGCGCCTGGCACGGCGATCGCATCGGTGGCGCCGGAGGACGTGCCGCTCCCACGCCTTTCGCCGGAGCGCTATGGCCCGGTCCTTGTGGCGAGTGCGACCGATACCGGCGCGACAGAAGCCCGATCGCTTCTTTCGTACCCGGCAACGGCGCGGGTCATTGATGGCTCACGTTTTTCCGAGCGGTTCGCCGCCAACAGTGACCCCCAGCCTTCAAACGTTCGCCAAGTCGCGTTTGACGACGCGCATTCCGTCAGCAACAACGCGCCCGTGGATCTGATCGCCGCATTGGTCGATCGGTACGGCGATCCTGAGCCGGCGTCGCCCGCACCTTCGCGCTCGGCGTCACTACCGATCAAACCCACAGCCGTTGTGACAACAGTCGATGTGGGCGGCGATCTCGGCCGTCCGCTGCGAGCCGATGCGATCACCACCGCCGTGCTGCTCGACAATGCGGATCGTCTGGATGCGACCGTTCCGCCGGTGCTGGCATATGCGTCTGCGACCGCCGGGCCCGATCCGGTCGATGAGCCGGAGCGCCTGACCGTAGCCGACCTACCGGTGCCGCAAACGAACCCGGTGCGCCAGATCAATCCGCCACCGGCACCTGTGGCTGTCGAGGCCGGCATCGACAAGGGCACCAAGCCGGTAATGTCGGCGAATCTGACCTTGACCAAGCTCGATACCCAGAGCCTGCGGTTGTGGATCGCAACGCCGTTGACGCGAGAGAAGCGCTACGCCCTGTTGACGCTGCCGGCGATTAACCCCGCGCCGGAATTCCTGGCGACAACGGTCATCACGTCGGCTGACGGTTTTGACGCTGGATTCAGCGATCGAATGCCGACGGACCGGTTCGACACCGGTGAGCCGACACCGAAAGCGGCAGATCGGCCGATCCGGCAGATCCTCGCTGCACGCTAACAGAACCGCGCCGACCGGCTCTCTTCGAACCAGGTGCCGGTTTAGGCCCGAGGCGCGACCCAGTCCCCAAATCCGTTCCGGTGTGAGTGCCCTTCCGTCGGGGATTGATGCCATCAGTGATGGGCAGCGGATGCAGCGGGCGCCCCGCGACCGAGGCGCTGCGGACAACTTACCACCGGGTCTGCGACGTCACGCGGCGGTCGCAGGATCACTCCGCATCCCGAGAGCGTGAAGGTAGAGGTCCAGAAGCGCTTCCTGTTCCTGGCGCTCGGCGGTGTCCTGCTTCCGAATTCGGACCACCTGACGCAAGATCTTGGTGTCGAAGCCATTCGCCTTGGCTTCGGCATAGACCTCCTTGATATCGTCGGCCAGCGCCTGCTTTTCTTCCTCGAGACGTTCAATGCGCTCGACAATTGATCGAATCTGGTCTCCGGCAATCCCACCGGTCTGCGCCATGTTTCAACTCCTACCCTGTTCGCGGCCACGCTGATTGCCTTGCCGTGTGCCGTGGGTCAAGGCCGATGGCGATCAATGCTGTGGCTTGTTCTTTTCGAACGCCGCCTGCTGCTCCGGCGAGGCCTCGGTTTGGTAGCGGGCGCGCCAGTCGGCATAGGGCATGCCGTAGACAATCTCGCGCGATTCGTCCTTGTCGAGCGCTATCCCACGCTCCTCCGCCGCTTCCCGGTACCAGTTCGACAGACAGTTACGGCAAAAGCCCCCCAGATTCATCAGATCGATGTTCTGGACATCCGTTCGTTCGCGCAGATGTGTGACCAAACGCCTAAACGCTGCTGCTTCCAGCGCGACCCGCGTCGCGTCGTCGAGATCAGCCATTCTTGCTGAGTCCTTTTCTGTTGACCGGTTGGGACGTCGTCAGAGCGGTTCGACCGGTCCAGTTCGCGAACCGTGGTGACGAATTTCGTGGATATCCGGCAGGGCGTTGAGGTCTGCCATAACCGGCGCGAGCCGATCAACCCAGGCAGCGGCGCCCGCTTCGTCGGCGATCAGATCCTGTCGCAGTTCGATGAGCGCGTGCGCCAGGCCACGCCGGGTACCGTGCCGGTACATGCTGTCGCGAATCAGTGCACCGGAATAGGGCTCATTGTCTCCGACCAGCAAAGACCTGTCGGCAGCAAGGTGTTCGACCATCGGCAGCGACAGGCGGGGATCGGCATCCCAGAGGATCCCGATCTGCCAGGGTCGGGCCCGGCCACGCCAGAGCGGAGTGAAGCTGTGCACGGAAACCAGCGCCGGGATGACGCCGGCCGCGATCGACCGATCGATCATGCCCTCGACCGCAGCATGGTAGGGCGCATAATAGCGTTCAAGACGCCGTTGCCGTTCGGCCGCGTCGACGCGGTGGTTCCCCGGAACGATGGCACCGTCGGAAAGGCGCATGATCAGCGTCGGGTCGTCCTCGCTACGATTGGGGTCGATCAGCAGTCGGGAAAACGTTGTCAGCGCCGCCGGCGCCCCAAGCCGTTCCGCCAGACCACGGGTCACCGCCCCCGCTCCGGGGTCGTAGGCGATATGCCGTTCAAATTCGGCCGGTGGCAGACCTAGCGTACCGTACTCGGCCGGCAGCCGGTTTTCGGCATGGTCACAGAGGAGAATAAGGCCGTAGGCCGGATCACCGGCGATCGTTACATAGGATGCGAAACGCTCCGCCGCGTTCTTCGCATCATCCATCCGTGTCGTCACCATATCCATCGCACAATGATAATGACGGCAGCGGTCGGGTGCCATAGGTATGCAGTGTCGCGCAGAACCTCATGACCAATCCCCCTCCTCCTTCCGCCCCGGCAGCCCAACCGCGCTCCGCAGCGGCAGCCCCTTTCGCCGCCCTCCTGCTTGCTGCCCTGGCCATGGCGACGTCGCCCCTATTCGTCCGTCTGGCTGAGATCGGCCCATTCGCCAGCGCATTCTGGCGGGTGGCCGGGGCGCTCCCGGTCTTGTGGTTATGGGCGGCGCGGGAGGCCCGCCACGGGGGTGAGCCGGCCGGCGCAGCTTTTCGAATCAGCGGGGCGACATTCGTCGCCGGGCTGATTTTTGCTGCTGATTTGCTCGTCTGGCATCTCGCGATACTGAAAACGACTGTGGCCAACGCCAGTCTTCTAGCGATGATGGCGCCGGTTTGGGTGGTACTTGGATCGGGCCTGCTGATTGGCGAGAAGGTCGGGCGGGGGGGCGTCTATGGCCTCCTGCTATGCGTGATCGGCGCCGCGGCGCTGCTCGGTTCGAGCATGACGCTTGCGCCCGGCCATCTGGCCGGCGACCTCTACGGTATCGCAACGTCGGTCTTCTTCGGAGCGTATTTCATGGCCCTCCGGGTCGCACGTCGTGAAACCGGCACCGGCCGGATCGTTTTTCAGACGTCGGTAATCAGCGCCATAACCCTCATTGTCGCGGTATTTCTCGCCGGAGATCGGCTGTTTCCCGCCAGTTCCGCGGGACTCGGCGCAGTGGTCGCACTGGCCTATTTCAGTCACGCCGGCGGTCAGGGATTCCTGGCCTACGCCCTTGGTCACCTTCCCGCCGCGTTTTCCTCGCTGGTGACCTATCTCGGCGCGTTGATCGCAGCAGGGCTTGCCTGGCTGATCTTCGCCGAAGCCCTGTCACCGCTTCAGTTGGCCGGCGGTGCGTTCATCATTGGTGGCATTTATGTCGCGCGACCGGCGGCTCGCCAGCCTTGATGCCGCCGCATGATCTTGGGACAGTGATCCACAGGACGACCGGCGGAACGGCGCCCTGCCGGAAAAAAGGTAATGAAATCAGCCTTGACCGCGTTGACATGGTGAAAGGCGCCGAGCGATAAGTGCGATACTGAAAATTCACAAGAACCGGTTCGCCAGCTCCGACCCGATGCGATCGCGTGACCCCAGATCATGGCACCGGAAAGCAGTCGTCGCTGCTAGCGTCGTGCTCTTGGCTGCGCTTGCCTCCGGCGCGTACTTCATGCTGCGTTCGGACGGTCCATCCCAGATCAGGATTTACGAAGCGGGCGCCGCCCCTGCCGGGGTCTCGGGCCTGACCGCTGAGACTGTCGCCGGCGGTCTGCGGCTTTGCAACAAGACCCTGAGTCGGGTCGGCGTGGCTATCGGTTACAAGGAAGGCCGACGGTGGACGACCGAAGGGTGGTGGAATGTCGACGCCAGCACCTGCGAGACCCTGATGGCCGGCGCGCTGGTGTCGCGTTTCTACTACGTGTACGCCTTAGACTATGACGAAGGCGGCGTCTGGGGCGGCAAGGCGGCGATGTGCACGCGTGACAAGATGTTCACGATCCACGGCATCGAGGACTGTGTGGCACGGGGCTTCGAGCGTAAAGGCTTCTTTGAAGTCGACACCGGCGAACAGCGGAGCTGGACCGTCCGACTGACCGAGCCTGGCGAAACCGGAACCGGTGGCCGATGAGGCGGCGGCGCAAGGTCAAGATCCTTGCGACTCTGGGTCCATCCTCCTCCGACAAGGCAAAGATCAAGGCCCTTGGCGACGCGGGCGCGGATGTGTTCCGCATCAATATGAGCCATACCGACCACCGGACACTGAGGCGGTTGGTCAACACGATCCGATCCGTCGAATCCGAGGGGCTCCGGCCGATCGGAATCCTCGCCGACCTTCAAGGGCCAAAGCTTCGGATTGGAACGTTCGCCGGCAGCGGCATCGACATCGCGCCGGGAGACATACTCGTGCTCGACAGTGATCCGGCCCCAGGTAACCGGCAGCGGGTCCATCTGCCCCATCCTGAAATCCTTGCGGCGGTTCAGCCGGGCCACCGGTTACTGCTCGACGACGGCAAAGTGCGGCTGACGGTGACGGAGAGCGACGAGAACAAAGTCACGGCACTTGTGGAGGCCGGCACCCACCTTTCAGACCGAAAGGGCGTGAGCGTTCCCGACACGACGCTCGCTTTCAGTGCGCTGACCGGCAAGGATCGCTCCGACCTGGAAGCGGCGCTTGATGCTGGCGTCGACTGGATCGCCCTGTCCTTCGTTCAGCGGCCTGAAGATCTCGCCGAGGTCAAGAAAATCGCCCGCGGCCAGGCGGCGGTGATGGCCAAGATCGAGAAACCGCAGGCCGTCGAACGCCTGGACGCGATTATCGATCAAGCCGACGCGCTGATGGTGGCGCGCGGCGATCTCGGCGTCGAGATGCCACTCGAACGCGTGCCCGGTATCCAGAAACAGATTACCCGGGCGGCCCGCCGGGCAGGTAAGCCAGTCGTCGTCGCGACCCAGATGCTGGAGTCGATGATCACTGCTCCGGTACCGACGCGGGCGGAGGTTTCCGACGTGTCCACCGCGGTGTTTGAAGCGGCCGACGCAGTGATGTTGTCGGCCGAATCCGCCTCCGGCTCGTTTCCGGTGGAAGCGGTCGAAACCATGGACCGCATCGCTGTGGAGGTAGAACGCGACCCGAACTATCCGAACATCGTCTACTCCCAGCGTACCGAACCGGAACCAACAACAGCCGACGCGATCTCGGCCGGTGCGCGCCAGATCGCCGAAACGCTCAATCTGGCCGCGATCTGCTGTTTCACGTCGTCCGGCGCCACGGCGATGCGCACGGCCCGCGAGCGGCCGCTCACCCCGGTGATCTCGATGTCACCGGTAATGTCGACTGCGCGACGACTGTCGATCGTGTGGGGCTTGCATTGCGTCGCCGGCGAGGAGCCGGATGCGCTGGAAGACATGATCGACCACGCCTGCCAGGTCGCGACCGCGGAGGATATAGCCGAACCGGGACAGCGGATTATTGTGACCGCCGGGCTACCGATGGGCACCCCGGGCGCCACCAATATGCTCCGCATCGCCTTTATCGGGACGGGGGGCGGTGACTCGCTCAAAGAATGAAGCGGGCGAATAGAAAATCCGTTTAGAGCGATTGGCCGACTTTGGCCGTCTCGAGCTCGTCGAGTGCATCGCGCACGTCTTCGAGATGTGGATTTACGGCCAGCGCCGAGCGGAAGGCGGTGATAGCTCTTTCTTCTTCACCAAGCGCCCGCAGAATCATTCCAAGACCGCTCAAAGCGCCAAAGTGACGTGGCTCGATCTCCAGAACCTGGCCGATGTCGGCGATCGAACGGCCATAATCCTCCATCAGGAAATAGACCGTCGCCCGCTTGTTCCAACCCTCGGCATAGTCAGGTTGCATCAGCACCACACGATCGAGGAAGTCGAGGGCGCGGGCGTGAAAGTCCGCCTGCATGGCCGCCAGCGACCACGTCATCAACAGGTCGACTGTATCGCTGCCTGATTCCATCCACAGGTTGAGGATCGCCCGCTCGGCCTCCCTAGCCGAGTCCGGATCGTCAGCATCCCCGAGCGTTTCGAACAGTGCGTCGAGCTTCTCCGCCTTGGTGGGGACGAAAACGCCACGTTCGCGGCGTTCCGGCTCAACCAGGGGTGAAGGGTCTTCGGCCGCAAACGCGCTGCCACCGACAACGCCGACGAGCGGCCATGCGAAAACTATGGCGGTCAGGAAACGAAGCATGCCGCGACCCTATCGCCGGCGGCGACCAAACGTCAAAACAAGTCCATGTGACAGGAGCAGGAGCAGCCGGCGCCGTCAGCCCTGGCGAGCCTTGAAACGCGGGTTGGCCTTGTTGATGACGTAAACGCGTCCCTTGCGCCGAACCAGACGGTTGGCGCGATGGCGGCCACGCAACGAGCGAAGTGAGTTACGAACTTTCATTGGTTTTTCAACTGGTTCAGCGGATCGGACTGGAATGGAAATTTGGCCGGAACCTATGGTCCGAGTTCCATCCTGTCAAGATTGGCACAGACAGAATCGGCTGCGACTTACGCCTCGC
>JAAEOR010000011.1 GCA_024222895.1 Hyphomicrobiales bacterium
GCCGGGCCGGACTGAATGTCGTGGCGGAATTCGGTCACCATGAGGGCCACTCCCGCCCCCTCGGCATCCTTGCCGATTGCGCTCGCCGGCTCGCCGGTCTGCCGGTCTTGTTTGTCGGCGTCCGCTGCCCGGTCGAGACGATCATGGCGCGGATAAGGGCCGGGCAGCCCGGGCGGTCTTACGAAGCGATCGCGCCGTCCGGTGCCGTACCGGAGCCCGTCCGCCGTTACACCGAGGCGGTTCATGACCCGGGCCTCTACGACATGGAGGTCGATAGCGCCCGGATGACCGCAGTTGCGAGCGCCGAGGCCATCCGCGAAAAACTCGAGACCGGTGTTCCCCGGCCGACGGCCTTCGAACGACTGGCCAACTCCGGGACTGGTTCGACGAGCATTATGTCGTAACCAACCCCCCTTCACACCCGTGTCTCACACCATATAGTGTGGGCTGCTGCGCTCGGAGGGTAATCCCTTCAACGCGCCCAGTAATTCGGGAGTGAACGTGAACGTCCACGTATCGCCGGGGTCCAATCCGGCGCTGGTTCTCAATGCAGACTACCGGCCGCTAAGCTATTATCCGCTTTCGCTGTGGTCGTGGCAGGGCGCGATCAAGGCGGTGTTCCTCGATCGGGTGAATATCGTCTCCGAGTACGAGGTGGCGGTGCGCAGTCCGTCTTTCTCGATGAACCTGCCCTCGGTTGTCTCGCTCAAAAGCTATGTGAAGCCAGCGCGGCACCCGGCATTCACCCGGTTCAACGTCTTCCTGCGCGATCGTTTCCAGTGTCAGTATTGCGGGATTCGCGAAGACCTGACCTTCGATCATGTGATTCCGCGTTCGCGCGGTGGACAGACCACCTGGGAAAACGTCGTCGCAGCCTGTTCGCCGTGCAATCTCAAGAAGGGGGGTGCGCACTCCAAGCAGGCGCGCATGTGGCCGGCGCAGAAACCCTATCGGCCGACGGTCGCCGACCTCCACAACAATGGGCGGCTGTTTCCGCCCAACTATCTGCACGATTCCTGGTTCGATTATCTCTACTGGGATACCGAGCTGGAGCCCTGATGCGCCAGCCCGCATTGCTCCCACGCCATGCGGGCTGAAGCCGTCCGAAAGTCCGGCGATTTTTTCTATGGAGCCTCTGCCGTCAATGTCGGGATGTTTTCGACAACGGCGGCCAAGTCGTCTTCTGCGATACGCAGGTCGTAGGCGGCTTGCATCGACAGCCAGGACTCAGGCGTTGTCCCGGTCAGCTTGCCAATACGGATGGCCATGTTCGGGGTAATGGGCTGGCTTTCCTCAAGGATGTTGTAAAGCTGGCGCCGCGACACACCGAGCAGTTCGGCAATCTCGACCTTGGGCCGCTCAAGCGCCGGCAGCACGTCCTCGCGAAGCGACTCGCCGGGATGGGTTGGTCGCAATCCGGCCAGCAAAGGGTTAGGGCTCATCATCAGTGATAGTCCTCTATTGATACGTCTGTGGCGTCGTCGTCATCCCAGCCAAAGGTGATGCGCCAGTTGCCGGTGACGCGAACTGAGTACCGGCCATCATCCAGTTGGTGGAAGTGGTAGCCCGGCAAGTTCATGTCGGACGGGACCGCGGCGGCATCGAGCCGGGCCAGCATGCGGCGGACGCGGTCGGTGTTCTGGACTGGAAGTCGTGATAGTTAGCTCGTCTCCGATTTGGGGCGCCGCCGGGCCCTGCGAACGATGCGATCCATCGTCCGGGTTGGCAACACACGCTTTAGTGTAGCGCCAATATGGGCGGGGATCGTGACAGGGTAGCGGGCGCGTGGATTGGCGGCATCGAGCGCGCGCACGAGTTTCTTCAACACCGCATCGGGTCCGCGTCGAAACGGATCACTTGTGTGACTGTCCTTGCGACCCGACAGATCGCGGCGATAGGCCTTGCTATGGATCGACTCGTCGATGGCGATCGTCTGGTGGATGTTGTCGATCGCAGCAACCCGGAAGTTGCTCCTGATCGGTCCGGGTTCGATCAGGACGACCTTGATCCCGGCATCGTGGAGTTCGTTCCGCAGTGTGTCGGCATAGCCCTCCACGGCATATTTGGACGCCACGTAAGCGCCGCGAAAAAGGGCCGGGACAAGACCGAGGATCGACGAGCAGAAGACGATGCGCCCGTGGCCCTGCCGCCGCATTATCGGTATCACCCTGCGGGTCAGGGCGTGCCAGCCGAACAAATTGGTCTCGAACTGGGCGCGAAGGTGGCCGGTTTCCAGATCTTCCAGGGCCCCGGCCTGAGCATAGCCGCCGTTGTTGAACAAGGCCTCGAGGCGGTTGCCGGTCGCGGCGAGCACCTGGTCGACCGCAATGGCAATGGACTCCTCGTCCACGTAGTCAAGGCGAACGGCTTCGAGCCCTTCCTCCGCCAGCCGGTCAACATCCGCCGGTTTGCGGGCGGCGGCAAAAACCCGCCAGCCCAGGGCCTTCAGGCCGTGAGCTGCGTGGTGGCCGATACCCGATGAGCAGCCGGTAATGAGGATTGTGCGCGGCGTGTCGGTCACGGCATCTGGAAGGATTTGGCGGATGGTGATGGGGACGGTATCACTTCCCGGTCGTCGGTGAAACGCGGTCCCGGCGACAATGAGGCGAAGGGTGTCGATGGAAGAGACCGAGGGTTCGTGGTTGAGGCAGTGCCGGGTTGTGGTGGTCGACTCCGTCACCCATCTGAGCAGTGACGACGGCTTCGCTCTGGCAAGCCATGTGTCGCTTGCGGCGCTGATGTCGATTTTCCCGTTTCTGATCTTCGTGGCAGCGCTTGCCGGTTTCATCGGCGAGGCCGGGCTCGCCGACCAGGTGGCGACCCTCTTGTTCGAAACCTGGCCCGAAGACGTTGCCAAGCCGATTGCCAACGATGTCCGCCAGGTCCTGACCAATCAAAGCACCGGCCTGTTGACGGTGTCGATCCTGATCATGATCTACCTGGCCTCGAATGGCGTCGAGGCCGTGCGCACCGCTCTCAATCGCGCCTATCGGATCCGGGAAACGCGGTCGTTCCTCCACCTGCGCCTGCAGAGCGTCGTTTTTGTCATCCTTGGCGCCATCGCCAGCCTGGCCTTCGCCTTTCTCGGCGTACTCGGGCCGACGCTGTTCAACTGGGCGTCGTCGCAATTTCCGGCGCTCACGGCCTACCAGACCACCTTCGACTTCGTCCGGATCGGATTCACCGGGGTGATGCTGATCGTCGTGCTCGTCAGCGCCCATGTCTGGCTTCCCGCCGGGCGGCCGCCGTTGCACAAACTGTGGCCCGGGATCGTCACAACGATCGTGCTTTGGCTGATCGCGGCCTGGGGGTTCGGCTTCTACCTGCAGCGCTTCGCCGATTATGCCGCCTACTATGCCGGTCTCGCCAGCGTGTTTACCGCGATCGTGTTCATGTATCTGGTTGCCGTGATCATGATCTTCGGGGCCGAACTCAACGCTTCGCTGGCCCGACAGAGCCGGTTTGGACAGATGCGCTAGCAGCCGGTGGTCTTGTCGTCTTCGGCCTGAGCGACCAACGCAGCCATCCGGTCCCTGATGCCGCATCCACGACATCCGCCTGGGCTTTTTCCGCCTGCTGCAAATCCTTGTCGATCCGGTCGAGCCATCTGTTCCACCCCATGATCACAAGAGCATCCTGCATGGACCCGCCGGTGTTTCCGGCGCACGCACGCAGGCAATTGTTGAGGCTGGTGACTGTTTTGGCGTCGCTGGCGTTGGGTAATGCCTTCGCCGCGGTGGCCTTCGCCTCGAGCCGGTCGGCGATCGCCGTCAGCCGCTGCGTCGCGGCAGAAACCTGATGCCGAACCGCGTCCGCTGCCGTGGTGCAGCCGGATGGCGGCATTGCCGGAAACGCCGGATGCAGACCGCAAAGCAGTGCATGAATCAACGACGGTGGGCGGCTCATTCCGGCCCACGCGGCGCTATCAATGTGTTCCCCGCGTTCACCGAGGGCGACGACAAAGGCCGACGTGGCGCGCTCGGTGGCTGCCTCAAGCCGGGTGGCAGCGCGCTGGTGTTCCTGATCGGTAGTCGCGAGCACAACCTTCAACCCTTCGGCTGAGGCTCGATAGACCGCGGCCGTGGCGCGCGCCAGGGCGGCGCGGGCGCCCCGTGGCCAGAAAATCAGTGCGACGGCCGCAGCACTGACCGCGCCCAGTGAAACGGCCTCCAGACGAACGATCGCCGTGCTGATGCCCTGTGGGTCGAAGATGTCGAACAGGCAGACGACCATAACGGTGAACGCGACCTGACCAACCGAAAAACCGATGGCCCCCGGCGCGTATCCGGCGAGGAACACCATGATTGGCAAGAGCCACCACAAGCCCGATGTGTTCCCGCCGACGGCGACGAGCACAGCGGCAGAGACGGCAAAACCGACAGTCGTACCCGC
>JAAEOR010000012.1 GCA_024222895.1 Hyphomicrobiales bacterium
GCACACGACCATTGCCTTCTGTTATTTCCAGAATCCGGCAGACCTCGGGCATATCGAGGCCCTGCTGGCCGTGCAGGACAAGGACCGCGCGCTGCGGCGGCGGCAAGGCGTCGATCGCCTCGCTGACGTGTGCCATGATCCTCCGGCCGGCGACGATGCGTTCAGGAGTGATGTCGTCCCAAAGCGCGGGCATCTCTCTCCAACCGCCACGTCCGTCAAAAGCGTCATCCAGACCGTCGTCGCTTTCGCCGGTGTCGAGTGTCACACTGCGTCCGTCGCGCACGGCGCGCGTCCTGGCCTTGTTGGTCAGGATCGTAAAGATCCAGCCGGCCAGCGAAGAACGCCCCTCGAATGATCCGATATTTCCAAGAACCGAGACCCAGGATTCCTGTACGATCTCTTCAGCCGAGGCGTGGTTGCGCAGAATGGCGGAAGCCACACGGATCATTGATGCGTTGTGCCGACGAAAGACGGTCTCGAACGTCTTGCGGTCGCCGGCAACGAGGCCTTTGACAAGATCCGCATCAGCCGCCGTGTCGATTGTCATTCGCCGGTTTCCTCGACATTTGCCGCTGTTCGGTCATCCCCGCGCGCGCCGGCAAGAGGTGGTGCGGCGCGGATCAGGCGCAGGTCCTGACCAGTCGATACCGGGGCGCAACGACGGGCCGAAACGGCACTGTCGGCCGCGATGGGAATACGTTCCGCATTGCCAAGTTCTTTCAAAGCGTGGGCTGAACGGCAAGCATGTGTTGCGCAGGTGTAGTGCTTCGCGACATCGTTCTCGAGAAAGGACCGGGGGCTTGAGGTGCCGGGCGTCGGACACAATCAGATGCAGTGATCAAAGAACTCCGGCGGTTTCCTTATATCAAGGCATATCGCTCCTTTGGTGGAGAAGTGAGGTCGTCAAGCAACCTCATGATATGCCGCCTTCTCCGATTCACGCTGTCACCAACTTTCGCCCATAGCTCGGGAACCTTCGTTATATACGCTCATTGGGACATTATTAGTCCGGTGCGCTGGCTCAGCATCCGACCGGTGTTGACACCGCGAGAATTTCGCAGCGCTCAACGCGATTCTCGTAGTCCGGCACGCCCCTGCAATATGCTACTGGGGCTACGACGAACGCTCCTTGCCTAGTCTTGATGATCGTCGGCGGCCTTACTTTTTTTTGATTTCGATCGCCCCTATGTCGCAACCCGATTCCGTAGCGGGCAGCCGACTGACTTTGCGTTGATCCTCGGAAACACAGGTGACGCCGCCGCCGAGCACTGGGCTAGAGGGGGGTAGCGGTTCGTATAGAGCCATCTTGTTGGTCACTGGATCGAAGAATTGCTCGACAGATGCGCCGTGCACTGCCGCCGGGTCGTACTCGATCTTGGTACCCAGTCCGGGATTGAAGGGTGCTGAAGCCGTGCCCGTAAGATCGCTCGTCTCATCAAGGCACCCATCGATCACGCCAAAGATATTATTTCCCACCGAATGCAGATCGGGTCCGCAGTCGGGGTTTCCGCCTGCCGTGTTGCGTGCAACGACTGAGTTTCCTATTCTAAGCTTCGCAGGGGCGTGAATCCCACCACCCAATTTGCCCGCATGGTTATCGACCACGGTGGAGAACTGGACGCTCACCCATTGGTTGTTGATCGGTGGGCCCGCCCATATGGCGCCGCCGTCATAGGCCGCGTCGTTTTCACCAAAGGTCGCATTCGTGATCTCATGGGAACCGTTGAATAGGCTCAACGCACCGCCACTGCCTGCGAGAGCAGCGTTGGAGAAGAAACTCACGCGCTCGAATGTGCCGTCGGCGCTGCCGCTGCTTGCGAATGCGCCGCCGTTCTTGGTGGCTCGATTACCGCGGAATGACACATCGCGAATCGTCGTGATGGTGTTGCCTCTGGTTGAAATTGCACCTCCAGAGGCGGCGAAAGCGGCGTTAGATTCAAAATAGCTGGAATCGATAGCAAGGGTCCCGCTCCGGGACGAAATGGCGCCACCGAATGGGGCCGTGTTCCCAGTGATCCGACTGTGCGTGATTGTTACTTTTCCTTCGTTCTTGTTGAGAATTGCGCCACCCTCAATATCAGAATTGAATCCCACAATAGTTGACTGATCCACCAAAAGATCCCCGGAGTTCCAGATCGCATTGCGTAGCTTTAGGAGGTCACCTTTGAGGAAGACAAGAATCAGTTCCAGACCCCCATCGTTGACGAGAGGCTGGCATTCTTCGATCCTAAGATGCCTCAGTACGAGTCTGGCGCCTGATTGCACCGTGAAGGCGGCGCTTTCAAAACCACACGATAGGGTTGTCTCCCTCTGGCCATCGCCCTTGCCGTCGATCGTAATCCTTTTCGCAGATATCGGGATTGGACCAGCCTCGATTTCGTATTCGCCCCTGAGTAGGGTCAATCGGAAATCAACACCTTTGTTTACCAGGGTGACGGCGGCACGCAGGGTGCAGAATTTGTTCAAGTGAGGAACGCCTTTTTGGCAGGCAATTCGATTGCTATCGGTGTTCGCATCCTCAACGCTGTTCACCACAATTGTCGCGTGACCCGGCAACGTCGCCATTGCCAACAAAAGGCTACCGAAAACATATCGCAAAGCATACATCGCTGTATCCTCCTAGGGACTTCCGAGCTATCGCCGTATCTTGGTGACGGCCTGAAGGATCAGGCGGCGGCGGTTTGTGCTTGATGGTCGTCGGTTTCGGCAACCTCAAGCCCGTCAGCGAATTTCACACCTTGAATGATCTTTGGCAACTGGGCAGGCCCGTTGAGACGGCGCCAGGTCTTCTGTGCACCATCTACAAGCTTGAAGACCA
>JAAEOR010000013.1 GCA_024222895.1 Hyphomicrobiales bacterium
CCGACTCACCCGCCGTAGATCACGGCGTCAGGGATCTCGTAGCGCTCGTGGCCGATGTGGACAATCGAGAGATCACCTTCGCGTTTAACCTTGAAGGCGCCACCATTGGCTTCGCTGGCATCGCTGCCGACCGCCTCGCCGCCCTGGAAGAACACGGCACGCATGCTCCCGTCCGGCGCGGTGATGACAACCGTGCCGGAACCGCCGCCCTCCCGGATCACGCCGAAATCGCATTGGCCCATCGGCTGCCCCTTGGCCTGCTTGCACGGCACCATGCCGGTGGCGTGGTACTGCGTCCCGGCGACGAGCGCATCGTCGGTCTCGCCCGATGCCTGCTCACCGCCAGCCGCGATGATCATCTCGAGGCGGTAGTTGGCGACCTCGTCGCGGCGCGCTGCGCTGCGCATCAGATAGACCCGAACGGTATAATCACCGTCGGCGGGAAGGACCCCTTCATACTGATTGCCGTCGATGGAACCGGTGAAGAAGGCGACATCTGTTTCACCCGGAGCGATGAGGTTGAAGTAGTTGGCGGCGTTGTCGGTCGCCATGCTCACATTCATCGATTGCCCGGCGCTGGCACCAAGCAGATAATCGACGGTCTGGTAGCCCTTGATGCCGTCCTCGACAATCGCCGAAGAGGCGCCGGCGGCAAACTGCACCCGTTCGGTTCGAATGCCATCGGCTTGTGCCATCGCTGACAGACCGCCACAGGCGGACGTTCCGACAGCGATCACGGCGGCGCGTAGCATTGTCATTGGTCAACAACCCTGCTGTGGCGCTCGCCGGCCGACGAGGCCTCTCCTCGTTTTCCAGATTAGCAAATCGCGTAAGCGACCTGTCTCAGCCGGTCTCGGTGGTAATCACGACGAAATCCGTGTCCGTTCGCGTGTCCTCGTGCAGCGACTGATCGACCGTCACCATGATTGTGCCGGCATGCATCCGGGTGCGAATGGCTTCGATCACCTCGTGATCGCCGCGAACGCGTTGAATGGTGGTGAGTTCAGCCTGCTCGACCTGCGCGTCGACACCGGCGCCGAAGCCGATTGTATGCCAGTGGAGCTGCCGGTCTGCCGCGTTGACATCGGACAGAACGAACACGTGATGGCCAAGGGGCTTGTCGGGCTCAGCAATCGTCGCCGCGCCTTCGGCGACGATCTCCCCGTCGTCCATCACAATGATGCGCTGGTCGACGCTCGAAATGAGAATCGCGGTCGCCGGAACAGTGGCGATTTCTGGCTGTTCCTGACGCCGGGGGTTGAGGCGCGGTGGCGGTACATCCGCCGCGGCAATCCGCGCCGCCGGCTGCGCCTTGGCCGGCGTCTTGGCCTTGGTCTCTGCGACGTGGGCGAACTCGGCCTGGGCTTCCGCAGACAGCACCTGTCCCGGATGCACGATCGAAGCCGGCGCCGAGTGCTCGTCCGCAATGATCACGGCCATCCCGAGATGGGTCACACCGAACAGCTTCTCCGAAAACTCCGGCGGCAGACGGATACATCCATGCGATGCCGGATATCCGGGCAGGTTGCCGGCATGCAGCGCGATCCCCGACCAGGTCAGCCGGTTCATGTTCGGCATCGGCGCATTGTTGTAGGTGCTCGACCGGTGGTGCTTGTCCTTTTCCAGAATCGTGAACACACCGGTCGGTGTCCGATGCCCGCGTTTGCCTGTCGAGCAACTCGACAGACCGATCTCGACACCGTTGCGATAGACATAGACGAGTTGTTCCGGCAGCGAGACGATGGCCTTCATCGGTCCGCTCGGCGACACTTCCGGCATCCAGATATAATCGCCGGGCTTGATCTGGCTCTTCTTCCGGACTTGCGCGGCAACGGCGAGCCGCTGCGGCAAGATGGTGACCGCGGCTAATCCGCCAAGGCCGGTGAGCATCGAGCGGCGGCTCGGTTGGAAGGTATACTGCATCCTGATTCTATCCGTCCTTCAAATCTTGCGACGCTGACGTCTTGCCTTCACCCCCACGCCCGCAGCGACCGTATCGGCGGCTTATCGCCACCTCTGTGAGACCGTTGCGCCGACCGATGCTGTCCGCGAATCCCCCTCACTCTAACCACCGACCAGAACGGCTTCGGGGACTTCGTACACTTCATCGCCATCGATATTGATGGTCCAGGTGTCACCGGCGCGATTGGACGCGACCGCACCGTCTGGATCGGTCGTGATCCCGTTCTCGCCGAAAACCAGTGTCCGTGCCTGGCCAGCGGGGGTCGAGATGTAGATCGTCGCCTGATCCGTGCCCGGATCGCCGCGGATGACGCCGAAGGGACAGTCAAAGCCGAATGCACCGCCGCCCATGGCGCAGTTCAGGTCGCCGGTTGCGTCGAATTGCGGGATCGGTTCGACCTCGGCGACGGCATCACTCGCCCCGGCACCACCGGACGCCAGGGCAAAGACGAAGTCGGCGGTTTCACCGCGCCGTGCCGCCGCCCGGACAAGGAACGGCCTGATCAGGTAGACACCTTCTTCGTCAAAGGTCATCTCGGCAACGTTCGACCCCTCGATCTCACCGGCGAACAAAGCCGCGCCGCTGGTGTCCTCGCTGTCGACTATGTTGAAGTAGGCCAAGGTGCTCGGCGTCTGCATTTCGATGCGGATTGTTTCTCCCTCGCCGACATGTAGAGCGTAGACATTTGTCCGATAGCCCTCAATCCGGCCGCTCTCATGCGTCTCTTGGCCTTCACCGATCTCGGTCACAACCAGTGTCTCATCCGCCGTCAAAACCGCCTCGACACCATCAAAGACGCCGACCGTCACTGGCGAAGCCGGTTCCGGCGGCGGCACGGCGACGGGCTGCTGCTCATCAATGTCGCTGACGAAAAGAACCTCACCGTCGTCGTCGACCAGACACACTGCTTCCGCAGTTCCGGCACGCAGAGCAACGGAAACCGTGTTGTCACCGGTCGCAATCGACCCGGTGGCAACGACATCCCCGAACGGCAAACCATACCGATTGGTCGCCTCGTTCACGCAAATGAGTTCGAGGCGGGCCGTGGCGTAATCGGCCCGGGGCTGGGTGGGCTCGACCGCAGGCGCCGGCACAGCGGCTGGAATGCCCCGGACGTCCGCTTCGGTCGCCGCATAGGCAACCGGGGCTCCGATGGGCGCTGGCCGAAGCGTCGGAATGGCCAGAACCAACCCTGGCTGCACGTCGGCCAGGTTCCGTATCTTCGGGTTGGCGTCGACGAGAGCGCTGAGGGTAACGCCGCATCGCCACGCCAAATGGTCGAGGTTCTCATTCTCGCCCAGGATGGCCAGTTCGCCGCACGGGCTGGCTCTGCCCGTCACATGAGTCGGAATATGGATCGGTGTTCCGATACTGATGTCGCGTACATTGGTTATTCGCGGATTGGCGTCGAGCAACGCTTCAACGGTGACCCCGCAGGCATGGGCATAACCGGAGATCGTCTGGCCAGCGGTCATCGTGACATACGAGCCGCAGCCGTAATGAGGATGCTGCACGGGCTGCGGCATCGACGCATGAGCATATCCTACCGCAGGCACCTTGACCGTCGGTCGCTTGCCCGACACGCGAAAGAGCGGGTGCAGGCTCATCGACGTAACGCCGACGGCGATATTCAGCCCTACCTCGGCCTCAACGCTGATCGGCTGAAGCATGATGGTTTTCCGGCTGCCACCGATCAGAACCTGACCGCGCCCGCCGACCACCGCAGCGGCACCGGCCTCGATCCCGAAATAGCGACCGGCGAGTTCGCCCGGCGGCACGTCGCGTGTTGCGGCAAGGACACCCCAGGCGATCACGCCGCGTCCCGAAACACCGGCATCGAGGCCGGCCGCGTGAAGCCGCCCTTCATATGCCTCGGTGAGACCATCGCCGCGATGAAAGACGCAGTGGAGTTTTCGAGGCGTGCTGAACACGAGAGCGGCACCGCGGCCGACGTCACATGTCAAGGAACCGGCCTCGACCCGGGCCAACGCTTTCTCTGGGCCGATCAGGACCAGCACTGCGGCAATTGCCCCGGCTAGAACAAACAGTTTTCGCATGAGAACCCCCTCCAACGACCTTGATATTACAAGAGCGGGAATTGTGACAGGCAAGAGGCAGCCTTGAAAGAAAGAACAAACCCAGCCTGCTGACAGGTCAAGTCATCCGAGACCAGGGACGCCATCCAAGGAGAACGATACCATGGCGGCTATGTCATGTGGAACGAGACAGTTCGCCGGCCGATCGCCGCTGCCTCGTGCCGCTCGACCAACGGCTTGCCATCCGTGTCCCCGGCACAGAGGGAGCTGACGAACGAAACGGATCGCCGATCTCCCTAAACGTCCTTCGATGTGTGAAAGGTAGAGCCTACGAGGCCAAGACAAGCCATCATTGGCCCGCCCGCATCCTGAGCGAAGTGGCGGATTGGAAGGGAGCGGCGCGTGGAGCTGGAGCGAACTTTGGAGGCAAAGGCTGCAACCGAAGCAATGGACTGGGCCCGGCGGCGCTCCCGTGAACAAACCGGTTAGTCATTAATTTGGATGGTTTTCTGGCGATCTGAAGGAACGGAGTTTGCAAGAAAGCGGGCGGGTCCTTGATCCCGGTTTCTTGCGATTTGGGATACATTTTCCGGCTGCTTTGTGATGCCATCGAGGCCTTTCATTTCAGCGAAACCGTCGTCGGACATCGCAAAACCGACGGACATCTCGGCCGTAACTTCCTCAAAGGACGTCTCGGCGACCAGGTCAACGCCGTCATGAGCGCCGTCGGCGACTACCTGCGCCTCATCCTCAAATGGTGGAGGAGGATTCTTGTCAAAATCATCGCCGCTATCTACGCCGGGATAATCACAACATCACCTCAAACGGGTTTGTTAACAGCCGACTACAGGGGTTTATCGCTCGCCGTGCCAGATTGTTGAGAATCGCATCGAGGGTATGCGCTTGCGTCGTCGTCAGCATCGCCTCACCCCCCGCAGAGGACGACGAGGATGCGCGACATCCGGACATTTCTTCCCTGTGCGATCCGACCTCCCGGTAACCCCGCACATCGAAACTTCATTGGCCGCGCTGGCACCGAGATTCCCAGTATATGCGATAGCGTGTAGAACATCCGGCTTGATCTGATCGTCGAGTCGGATCGCTCCGACCTGATTGATCGGGTGCCCCGGTTGCGATTAATCGCGCCGCTGTCGGATTTGGCCTGCTGTTCAAGGACGAGATCGCGTGCGTCCGCTGCAAGCGCACCGGAAAGGACATTGTGATCCGCATACCCGCGATCTGGACGGACTACCTGCGTCGCTACCGGCCGTTCCGACTGGAAATGGCTTTTTCGGCGACGCTCTCCGTCCTGCAATCGCTGCTGTTGCTTCCGATCGCCTGGTTGATCAAGGTCATCTTCGATCGGATAATGGCACAGGCCGGATTGATCGATCTGCTTGTCCCCTGCGGGGCGATCCTGCTGCTGGCCGCAGCTTCCTCAGGGATTTTGCTGTTTGCCAAGCATCTTTCGCTGCGGGTCACAAAGCTGGTTATCGGCGAACTGCGGTTGGAATTGCTGGCGAAGTCCTACCACCTCGCGGGCTTGTTCTCGAGCGCGGCAGACCGCTCCGCGCTCCACAACACGATCGTCCACGATACCGAGCGCCTCGACATCGGCAGCAACGCGGTCGCCGGAGTCGTTCTTCCTGGGCTGGTCACCGGCATCATATTCGCCGTGGTTCTGGCGCTCGTAGCGCCCGCTCTTCTCGTGTCAACGCTATTGATGACACCGTTCGTCTTCCTTGCGAACCGCTTCATCGGCCGCACACTGCGCCAGCGGGTCAACGGCTTTCGAAAGGCATTCAAAGCCTTCGACGGTAACATCATCGCCGCCCTTCGGCGGACCGAACTGACGCGACTGCGTGGCGCCGAATCGCTCGAACTGCAGAGTCAGGCCGTGCCTATCGACGCATTGGGTAATGCGGGCCGCCGGGTGGCCTGGACGGCGACTGCCCATACCGCGCTTCAGGCCTTCGTTATCACGATCATCAGCGTCGTCACGCTGGTGGTCGGTGGAAGCGCCGTGGCAATGGGATGGATGAGCGTCGGCGCCCTGGCGGCCTATTTCTTTGTGCTCGCGCAACTGGGGTCGAGCACCAAGAGGTTGTGGGTAGCGTTGCCGTCAGTGCTCGCCGGGGTCAACGCGCTGGAGGCCATCTCCGGGATGCTGGCCACAGCGCGAGAGACGCCGGCCGGCGGCACATTGAAACACGTTGTCGAAGGAGCGATCACATGCAAGGACATCCATTTCTCCCATGGCCCGGACCCACTCCTCGCCGATCTGGACCTCAGCGTTCCGCGCGGTGCAACGATTGCTATCGTCGGACCGAACGGATCCGGCAAGACTACACTGATCTGCCTGCTGCTCGGCCTCTATGAACCGGACCGTGGTTCTCTCCTGATCGATGGCAAGCCACTCGCCGACATGGCGCTTGACCACTATCGACGCCAGGTCGGCGTCGTGCTGCAGAACCCGTTGATCTTCAGTGGAACGATCTTCGACAACATCGCCTACGGATTTCCGTCGGCGACCGCTGCCGAGGTGGCGGCGGCCGCTGTGCTGTCAGGAGCGGACAGCTTCATTCGCGCGCTGCCCGACGGCTATGATACGGAGATCGGCAAGGCGGGCGTTTCGCTTTCGGGCGGACAGCAACAGATGCTCTCCGTCGCCCGGGCGTTGCTGGGTGAGCCGAAGATCCTGATACTGGACGAGCCTACCAATCACTTGGATGAGAGAGCGGTGCGAACCTTGCTCGCCAACCTCGAAGGGCTGTCGTCTCAGCCGACAATCATCGTGATCACGCATGATCGAGAGCTGGCCGCCGGCATGTCGACCATTCATGCGCTCGAAGGTGGACGGCTTTCGCCGATAGAGGACGAGGGAGCCCTGCTAAGGGCGTAGAGCGCCGGAGAGGGCGCTACCGGATCGCCTCGCGCGCAACATCCGAAATCGCCTGGCCAGTCCGATCGATCTCTTCGGCCGTCAAGGTCGGGTGGACAAGGAACACCACGCTCGTCTCGGCAAGATCCCTCGCCACCGGCAGGCGTTGCGCTGGGCGATAGCCCGTGTCGTCGAAGGCGCGCTCGCGATACACTTCCGGACACGAACCAACATTGCACGGCACGCCAAGGTCATTGATCCGGGCGACGATCCGGTCACGGTCCCAACCGTGCCTCACGGCCTCTGGCCGGACCGCCAGATGGCACCTGTACCACGCATGGTCGATGTGCCGTGGTATGTCCGGGACGCGCCAGACAGGATGATTGCGGGCCAACTCGAAAATGGCGGCGGCGTTTCGGGCGCGGGCCTGGTGCCATTCGGACAGGCACCCGAGCTGTATCCGCCCGATGGCGGATTGCATCTCGGTCAGGCGGCTATTAGTGCCGAAGCTCTCGTGCAGCCAACGGTACCCCGGCGGATGCTCGCGCTCGAAAACGGCTTCCAGCGATTTTCCGTGGTCCTTGTACGACCATGCGCTCGACCAGAGGTCGCGACGGCTGGTTGTCACCATGCCGCCCTCGCCGCCCGTGGTCATGATCTTGTCCTGGCAGAACGACCAGGCTGCGATATCGCCGAGCCCGCCAACCGGCCGACCCCGATAACGGGCGCCGTGCGCCTGGGCGCAATCCTCGACAAGGCCGACACCGGTGGATTCGGCGAGGTCGCGGAAGCCGTCCATCTCGCATGGCCAGCCGTTGAGGTGAACCGTGAGAATAGCCCGCGTCCTCGGGGTGATCAGCGGCTCGACGGACTCGGGGGTTATGTTCTGGCTGTCGCGGTCGATATCGGCGAAGACCGGGACGGCGCCAGCGTTGACGATACTGGAGACAGAGGCGATGAACGTGCGGGGCGTTACGATGACCTCCTCCCCCGGATCGATGCCGAGTGCCGCCCACGCCAAGTCGAGCGCCACCGTCCCGTTGGCGACAGCGACAGCGCAGGTCGTGCCACTGAACGCTGCGAAGGCCTGCTCGAACGCGTGGCCCTGCGTCCCCGTCCAGTAGTTCACCCGGTTGGAGAGAATCACCTCGCGGGCAGCGTCGGCCTCATCTTTCGAGAAGGCGGGCCACGGAGAGAACGGGCGACTGGACATCAGGTGGCGGCTCCGCCGGACTGCCTGGCCCGCGCCGGGACGCCGGTGGCGATCACGCCGTCGGCGATGTCAGAAACCACTGCGGCGCCGGCGCCGATCACGACGTCTCTGCCGATCTTGGTGCATTGGCGCACCGAAGCACCTATGCCCACCCAGGTCTGTTCACCGACATGAACCTGACCGCCGAGGTTTGCGCCGGGGCAGATGTGGACGGCATCGGCCAGCCGGCTGTCATGGCCGATCGTGCAGCCTGCGTTGAGGATCACTGCCTCGCCGACGACCGAGACCGCCTCGACGACGACCTGGGCGTTGACGATCGTCCCGGGCCCCAGTTGGACAGAGCGACTGACGAACGCGGACGGATGCACAACGGTCGGAATGCCGAACCCCAGGGCCTTGAACTCCCGGTGCAGGGCAAGGCGTACCCTGTTTTCGCCGATACAGACAGACAGCTCGCCGTATTCCCCGACGAAACGGGAAACATCGCCCAAAGCGCCGATCACGGGCCAGTTGCCGCTGTGAGAGATATCGGGCCATCGATCGTCGACGAAGGCGATGTCCGTGTAGCCCACCGCCCCGGCGAGGTCCGCCACGACCCGCCCCCAGCCCCCGCCACCGACGAGAAGCAGCGACGTCACGGTGCGGGATCCCGCTTGGCATCGAAGCGAGGCATGGTGGGATGTCCCGGGGCGGAGATCCCCTCACGATGAAAGACCGCGCCGAGCGCCATCCACAGAATCCTGAGATCGAGACGGAAGCTCCTGTTGTCGACGTACCAGACGTCGAGGGCGAAACGTTCTTCCCAGGTCACGGCGTTGCGGCCGTTGACCTGCGCCCAGCCGGCGATCCCCGGCCGGACTTCATGACGGCGGGACTGCTGCGCGGAATAACATGGTAGATAGTCCATAAGCAGCGGGCGGGGGCCCACAAGGCTCATCTCGCCACGCAGGACGTTCCAGAGTTCTGGCAGCTCGTCGAGGCTGGACCGTCGCAGGAACCCGCCCAGCCGCGTCAATCGCTGCGCGTCCGGTTCGAGGTTCCCGTCCGCGTCCCGACTGTCGACCATCGTACGGAACTTGATCATCGGGAACAGGCGCCCGTGCAGTCCGGGCCGCAACTGGACGAAGAAAACCGGCCTGCCCAAGCAAGTCCATACCAGGAGGCCTATGACAACCAGCACTGGCGAAAGCAAGATCAACAGGAGGAAAGCGACGACAATGTCGAAGACACGCTTCATCGGGTGGCTGCCTCACTCCTCAACCGACCGGCTCCGGGTCAGCCGCGAGCTTACCAGATATGATGACGTTCTTCACCGGGCCGACAGGCCGCCAACGCCCAGACCGCCGCAGTCGGCTTTATCCGAAACTTGGTCGGTAGCGATCAAGCGCAACGCAGCGGAGGTGGCGTCATCATTCGTCGTGCCGACCAGTTGCCGGATATGCCCCATCACGCGGGTCGGGTCGGAGACCAGCGCCTGCCTTGTCGCATCGAGCGCGTCCCGGACCGTCGCGGCCGGCGGGCAAACGGGGCGCGCCGCCACAATCCCGGCCACCCCGATCTCGAACTGAGGGTCGTCCGGTTCGAACAGAAGTTCGTGCAAGCGTTCTCCAGGGCGGATACCTGTGAAAACCACCTCTATGTCGCGGCCGGGCTCAAGGCCGGACAGCCGGATCATACGATTGGCGAGTTCGACGATCGATAGCGGCTGACCCATGTTGAGAACATACACGGAAACGCCGCCGAGACCCTCCGTCGTGGCGTGGGACGCAGCGCTCAGGACAAGATCGCACGCTTCCCGGATGGTCATGAAATAGCGCACCATGTCTGGATGGGTGACGGTCACCGGACCACCTGCCTTGATCTGCGCGCTGAATTTCGGAACCACCGAACCGTTCGAGCCGACGACATTGCCGAACCGGACGGCGATCAATCGGGTCGATGGTTTGCGTTTGCCGTTGATCGCGGAGAATTCGGCGTCGAGGGCCTGGCAATACATTTCGGCGAATCGCTTGGTGGCACCTAGGACCGAAACCGGCATCACCGCTTTGTCGCTGGAGATCATCACCACAGCCTCGGCCTCCGCCGCGACCGCCGCATCGGCGACGTTGGCAGAGCCGAGGACATTCGTCTTCACTGCCTCGCTCCAATCCTGCTCTAGGATCGGCACGTGCTTGAGGGCCGCAGCGTGGAACACCAGGCCGGGGCGGAAGACGCCGAAGAGTTCGAACATCCGGTCACGGTCCCGAATGTCGGCGAGATGCCCCTCGATCCGGCAGCCAGTGGCGACGGACGAGAGTTCCTCGACGATGGCATGCAGCGCCGGCTCCGAGTTCTCGACGACAATCAGCCGCTCGCCACCGAGTTCGACGACACGCCGGCAAATCTCGGCGCCGATCGAGCCGCCGCCGCCTGTGACAACAACAGCCCGGCCCCTCACCGCCCGCTCGGCACGGGTTGCGTCGATACTGACGATCGGTCGGAGAATCATCTCCTCCGGCGAAATCGGCGCGATCCGAAATAACAGGCTGCTGTCCAGCGGCAGCGCCCGGCTGGTCGCGATGCCGAGGCGGCGCGCGGCGGCGAACAGCGTCTCCGGCGAGCTGTCGCCGAGGAACGCGGACGACGTGAAGACGATATGCTTAACCGTCGTGCCCTTTGCCTTCAAATCCGCCGCCACGCTCTCGAATTCGTCGAGCGACCCGAGCACTTTGATACCGCGGACGGACTGTCCCTGGTCCGCGGGCGATTGGGAGAGAATCCCGACCACTCGCAATCCGCCGACCGACTCGAACTCATAGGCCCGCAAAAGCGCCTCGGCGGCGCGAACATCGCCCATTATCAGCGTCGCCGCGGCGACGTTTCGACCGGCTGGCGTGCGCGTGCCCTGCTCATGGAAGACGCGATAGGCGAGACGAGGACCGCCGAGCAGCGCCGTCTGCAGGAGAAAGTACATGACGATCGTCTTCTTGCCAAAGAAGTAGCCGCCATAAACGTTTGGTGACACCAGGACGTAATCGAGAAGGAGGAGCAATGCGGCCAGAACTGCGGCTGCCGCGACGATGTTCGTCAGATCGGAGATGGAGACGAAGCGCCAGCCCGGCCTGCTCAGTCCGAAGAGCGCGTAGACGACTGTGGCAAGGGCGACGAATCCCGGCAGGACGTACCACAAGAGCGGCCAGCGTCCGTCAAGGGCGGATGGCTCGACATGGAGATAGAAGCTACCCAGCAGCGCCACGACCGTGGTGGCCAGATCATGCAGCATGATGAGGCCGGTGCGCGTCGTCGGTTTTCGGATGCTGAACACTTGCGCTTTTTGCCTATCGCCACGGCGGTCGAAACCTGTCCTACATGATGATCATCAGCCGACTGGCGTCAATCGCGGGTTCAGGCAACCACAGTTCAGCTATGCCACTTCGACCGGGAGGGCGCAAACCGACATTGCCATCGGCCGCGAAGCGACAAGTGTCAGGTTGTTCCCTCAAGCCAGTCGACAAACCGATTGGACAATCGCCGGCTATCGAATCGGCTCTCGGCCAGCGCGCGTGCGCGCCGGCCCTTGCCGGCAAGCACCGTGCGATCAGCCTCCACGCGCTCGAGAGCATCGGCAAACGCGACGGGATTGGCCGGGGGGACGACGGTGCCGATCACATTGGCGGAAATCAGTTCAGCGGCCCATCCGGGATAATTTATCAGCACCGGCAGGCCGGCCGCGAGATAGTCGAAAAGCTTGTTGGGGGAAGTGCCGTCATAGAAGGCCGGCACGTTCGCCAGGATCTGCAACCCGATGTCCGATGCCGCAAAGAGGCCGGCGAGGCGCGCCTTCTCCACTGGATTGCAGAAGACGACGTTGTCGAGCCCTTCGGCACGTGACCTCGCGACGAGGTCAGGCTTGAGGGCCCCGTCGCCGACGAGGACGATTTTGACACCGGTGTTGTCGCGCTGTTTGAGGACTGACGCGGCGTCCAGGATTGCATCCAGTCCGTTCGCTTTTCCGTGTGTGCCGGCGTAGATCGCCATGAGTTCGCCTTCCGCGACTCCGTCAGGCCGCCAGCCGGGGTTTTCGTTCCTGAAAAGACCGAGTTCGCTCATGTTGGGAATGAGTGTGACGCGATCGCGCCTGACGCCACGTTTCGCGATTCCGTCCACGATCCCGGGCGCCAGCCCGATCAGCCGGTGGGCAGATCGATAGGACAGCCATTCCAGGGCGGAGATCGAACCGTACACCAGAGGATTGGTGATGACTCCCATCGCCCGAGGCGCCGCGGGCCAGAGGTCCCTGACCTCGAACACGAACGGTTTGCGACGGAACCAGCGAGCGAAGACCCCGGGAAGGCCAGCGGTTAGCGGCGGGGTAGTCGCGAACACCAGATCAT
This sequence comes from Hyphomicrobiales bacterium, assembly GCA_024222895.1. Classification (GTDB taxonomy): domain Bacteria; phylum Pseudomonadota; class Alphaproteobacteria; order Rhizobiales; family Kaistiaceae; genus Bauldia. The sequence goes on from JAAEOR010000013.1 coordinate 12,467, forward strand.
GACGCTCGGTCAACGCCAGATGAATGCCGCGCAACGCGAAGATACCGAATGTCCGAACTCGCCGCGGATACGAGTCCTTGTTGGCGTATCGCAAGTCGAACTCAACAACGTCCATGCCGTCCACCATACTGCGACGAACGCCTCTGGCGAACGGTCCATGCAAACCCGTATCACCGCCTCGATACGAGCCGCAGACAACCGTGACGCGATGGCCGCGTTCGATCAGGCGTCGCCCCATGATGTAGGCACGCAGTCCGGCCGCACCGCCGGGGGTCGAAAAATGCTGGCAGAAATAGAGGACCCTCACGCGGCGGCACCGAAACGAATGGTGGTCGTGATCACGGTTGGCCGGTCAAAGACGGCTTCAACAACTGGGATCGGGTGCCGTTCCCGGTAGTGGAGCGACTCCTGGCCGCTTGCAACCGCAATGCTGACGGGCTCCGGCGAGGACGCAAGGCTCAGCGATCCGAGCGAAGACGTAACCGTCGCGCCCGTGAGCCTCCAATCAGCGGGCGCCAGACGCCAGCGCAGCACGGCTTTCCTCCGAAATCCGGAGATCTCGTCTCGGATGGTGCAATCCCCGTCGGTCAACTCGACCGTTCGCCGATGGCTCGCGCCCCAACTGTCGTGATAGGCTGCGCGCACCATCGGGACCTTGCCGTCGAACGAAATCTCATCCGGCTCGAGCCACCGCCCGAATAGGAATGGTCCGATCCTTGGCATCTGATCGCGATCGTCGAATTGCACCGTGTTGTGGGACGACGTGCCGGCGAAATAGGATGCCGTCTTCGGCACGGCATTGTAACGGTGGCTGCCGGAATCGCGCAGCAGGTTGATGTCGCCAATCCACAGATCGAGATGAAGTCCGTCGCAATGGCTCGGGCGAAACCGGTAGTGTGGCAGCCTGAGCACGCACCAGGTGTCGTTGCAGACGAGCGCTGCATAGCCGCCATCTGGAAACAACCGGCTCGTTCGTTCTGCCTGGCGTCGTGGCGGTTGCGCGATACCGAGCCAGGTCAACGGTTCGTTCCATGGGCCGTCAGGCAGGGCCTTGGTTCCCGACGACAAGGCTAATGCAAGTTGAAGGGAGGGCCGGAAGTCTCGGAAGCGAGACCGCGACAGGACTGCAAGGCGGGCGCCGTCATTCGCACCAATGTTCGGCGCATCTCCAGTATGGGGATCGACAAATGCATCAAGCCAGTCCGCCGCCGCTCGGAAGCGTTCGTCATGGACCGCGCTGAAAGGGCGGTCGTCGAGCCGCCGGCGCCAGATTTCGGCAAGGCTCAGGACGTCGAGCGCAAGCCGGTGGTAATTGACCGAGTTCTGCGCGAACGAGCCGTCGGGCATGACAAGCTGCGGCACCAGCCGCTCGAGCCGCCGACGACCGGCGTCCATCCACCGTTTCGCCGGCGCGCCTTCGCCCAATCGACAGAGCCAGCCCCCGCCGACATAGAGCGCCACGGCTTCTGAAAGGGCGTGGTTGTTGCTCTGCCCTTCGCCATAGATCGTCGTCAGCGCGACTCGCCTGCAGTGCTCGGCGACGAACCGCTCCAGGGCCGGCAACGGCCGCGACTTCGCGTGCATGACCAGGAGCTCGGCACAGAGCAACGTCTGCAGGAGCCGGAGGCTGGTCTCTTGGCCACACCGCCAGTTGACGCCGCAGTTCGCAGGATTGCGCAGCGACCAGTCGGCGAGCCACTGATTCCAGCCGGTGGCCAGAGCCGGGTCCCGGCTGACCAGCCATCCGAGGGTCAACGCTACGAGCCCGTCGAAACGCGATAGCTCCCAATAGTCCTTGATGTCCTCGCCTGAACCCTTGGGATCGATCCGCGTCCAATGCAAACCGGGTGGAAGGACGGCCTTGCCGGTGAAAGGGTTCGCCGTCCAGTCCGGCGGGAAACCGGTTTCCAGAACGTGATGTCCGTATAGGCGATGACGGCCTGAAAGTACCGCGCGAGCCTCGGCCAGCCAACGCTCGCCGGACGGCCCGCGGGTCGGTTCCCCCACGCTCTCGTCGAAGGCCATAAAGGGACCGGGGATCGGTTTGCCGGCGGGCGACGACAGGCGATAGAGGCCGGCGCCGAGCGCCGCCCTGTAGGCCATGACACGCAGGACGTTGGCCGTGCCGAGCCGGTATGCCACCTGCACACGATCGAATGCCGCAATCAAATCGACTTGCCCCGGGTCGACCGTACCGCGTGGCCCACGCGGATCGCGACGCGGGCGACCTCGAAAATCTGGTCAATGGGAATCGGCGGCACGGAGCCGTCACGAACGGCCGCCACGAAAGCAGCCGCGCAAGCCTTCTGGCCCTTGTCCTGTCGCCATGACCGGGCGCGGAAAAAACCCGGCCAACCATATCCGCGCAACGTCTTGTAGTTGTCGAGGACAAGCACGCCGCCGCCCCTGAACACTTCGAGCCGTTCCTTCCGAAAGCGCGAACTGCCGTTCGGCAGGTACTGGATGTTGCCAACCGATCCGTTCTCGAACCGCAGCGATATGACCGCGCCGTCATCCGGGTTCTCGCCACATTGAAGCGCCAGCGGCATGACCTGGGTCTGCGCGATCGGCGCCCCGGCGAGGTGCCGAAGAAGATCGATGAAATGACAAGCCTCGCCGATGATCCGTCCGCCGCCGACGTCGCTACTCAACGTCCAGTGTCCAGGCGGCAGCGCACCAGCGTTGCATGTATAGACGAACGCCGACGGCTCGCTGGTGCGTTCCATGAGCTGCCTGAGGCGCCCGACAAGCGGAGCGAAGCGACGATTGAAACCGACGGTGAGCAGGCACGGCTTGCCGGCCTCCGCGGCGGCTCTCAATGAAGTCTCGATACGGTCCACATCGTCGAGATCGAGTGCGAGCGGCTTCTCGACAAAGACGTGGTGTCCCGTGCCAAGAGCGTCGATCACGAACTTCGCGTGGGTGTCGTGACGCGTCGCGATGACCACTGCGCCAATATCATCATTGGCGAGCACGCTGGCCGCATCGCTGGAAGCCACGGAGAACCCGGCGGACCTGCCATGCAGGATCCCGGTGGTACCCCCGGTCGTGACAAGGGTGTCAAGCCGGGCGCCGGCCGCCTTGAAGGCCCGCAGCAAATTGCGTGACGCGTAATTACCCGCGCCGATCCAGCCAAGTCTCGGCGCCCGAGGGTCATGCGCCGGGGCGTTGTCGGAGAACGTAATCCGGTCCTTCGCCACTTCGCCCGCCGACAATTCCGGATAGCAGAGAACGATGCCCAGGGCGGATTGCGACCCAACAAGCACTTCATAGGCGGCAACCGCATTGTCGAAATCGAACTTGTGAGAAATCAGCGACGCGGTGTCGAGCCCTCCTGCCGCGATCAATCCAAGCACGGCTTCGAAGTTACGCTTCGCCGACCAGCGGACAAGGCCAGACGGATAGTCCTCGGCGCGTTTGAGATCGGTGGGGCCGTAGGCGCGCGAGACCTCGAATGTCAACTCCCTCTTCCAGAACTCGTCCCTATCGATCGCCAGACCCGACGTGCCGACGAGGACGACTCGGCCACGGGGCCGGCACATCTTCGCGGCAGCGGCGAAGGGCGCGTTCGAGCTGGTCGCGGTCGCGATGATAACAGCATCGGCACCCTGACCGCCCGTAAGCGACAGCACCTTCGCGACCGCGTCACCCCCATGGCTCGAGTCGAAGACATGGGCGCCGAGATTCCTGGCCAGGTCGAGCCTCTGCGCATCGAAGTCGACCCCGAGGGCGCGGCAGCCATTGGCCCTGAGGATCTGGACAGTGATGAGCCCTATGAGGCCGAGGCCGATGACGACAACAGTTTCGCCGAGGGTCGGCGCGACCAGGCGAACGCCTTGCAGCGCGACGGCGCCGACAACGGCAAAGCACGCCGCATCGTCGTCGACATCTTCCGGAATGGGCGCGCAAAGATTGACTGGTGCGCGGACCATCGCAGCATGCGGTCCGTTCGAAGCTACACGGTCGCCCAGCTTGAAGCCGGTTACATCCTGGCCGACGTCGACGATCACGCCGGCATTGCTGTATCCGAGGGGGATGGATTGATCGAGCTGCCGGCGAACCGCCTCGACGGTCGCCATCACCCCGTCGGTGCGGACCTTGTCGAGCGCCTGGCGCACCTTGTCCGGCCGCTGTCGCGCCTTGTCCAGCATGGACCCGCGGCCGAAATTGACCAGCATTCGCTCGGTGCCCGACGAGATAAGCGAGCGGCGCGAGGCGATAACCACCGTGCCTGGCAAGGCCTGCGGTGCCGGCAAATCGACGAGTTCGGTTTTGCCGGCACCGAATGACTGAACGACTGCTTGCAAGGTCGTAGTTCCGTAGCCTCGGGAGACATGGGGGCAATGAGCTTATACGGCAACCGCCGAACCGGTGTCGATGAATGTAGCGCAACGCCTACCGATATCCGCGGGCGAAATGCGAAGGCGCTCGACCGGCTGCGTGTGTTATGACTTTCGAAGCACCCATGGACCATTCTTCGAGACCGGATGGCGCGGCCCGCATTATCAGATGACCGGCTATCTAACACGAAACGGCAAGCGCGGCTTCATGGTGGCCTTCGTGGGGGTCGACGGCGCCGGCAAGTCGACGGCCGTTTCGGAAGTAATGGGCGATCCAGCCTATCGGGATATCGGGGTGAAGCGGGTCTATTTCGGCTCGAACGAATATTGGATGCGGGGTGCGCTTCGTCTGAATTCCGTTCTGATCTCGATACCGGTGCTGAAGTCCATTTCGATAAGCCTGTTGATTCTCGATCGGCAGTTGCGGCTGTTCCGGGCGATGTATTTCAGGTGGAACGGGTATCTCGTCCTGTGCGACCGGTATTATTATGACGACATCATTGGTCATCGCGTGGCCCGCGAAAGGGCTGGAGGGCGGACGCTGCTCGGCCGAGTCAAGAGCCTCGTCCGACCCTGGATGCTCCGGCGCCCGGACCTGACCCTCTATCTCGAGGTCGGGCCGGAGGTTGCCTACGCGCGTAAACAAGACTACCCGCTCAACGTGATGCTGCGATCGAATGCCATGTACCGGAAGGTAATGCCGACGTTTCCCGAGGTCGTGCTGGTTGACGCCGACCAGCCGCAGGCCGATGTCCGGCGGGCAATCTCCGGACACATCCACACCTTGCTGAAAGGCGCGGGGGACAGATCGAACAGCCCGAAAATGGCCGGGACAGTTAGCCGGCTCGCGCACCACCTGGGTAAGCGGGCGACCGCGTTTTGCCTCGCACGCGATTTCGGCTTCTTTGGCGAGATGATAATTCGCAATGCTGGTATCTGGCATTCCCATGTCGACGATCGAATCGCCACGTTGCCCGCGGTTCTGGGTGCGCTGCGGCGCAAGCGCGGCGCGGGCCGGATCAACCTGACCCCGACCGGGGTCCTGCAATATATCAGCCATGACTGGGTCGATGCGGTCGCCTTCGGGGACCGGTCGGAGCGTTCGCTGCGGAGCAACCACGCGGCATGGCAGACACTGCAGCATGGACCCTACGCCGGCCTGGTCGACTACGCGCTCCACGACCAGATGGAGGGAGACACGTGGGTCCTTTCCACCGAGAGGCTGCATCTGGTCGAATGCGACAGCGCCGCGATCAACCGTGTGCTGGGGGCGGTCCGCGGAGTAATGTCCCCGGATCAGTTTTCCGGCCATTCGTTCGCAGAGGCCCGGCTGACGCTGTGCGCCGTCGCGGGCATCCCGCGGTGTCAGGTCGAGGCCCTTGAGGTGGGCCGGGAACCCGGCCGCATAGGGTTCTTTCACGGCGACTTTCATTGCGCCAATCTGCTCGCCAACCGTGACCGCAGCCTCGTGATGATCGATCTCGACCGGTTCCGGCCGAACGGCCCACAGGTGTTCGATCGCATCCACTGCGCTGTCGTGGCGCGGGAAAGGAAGGAGGGGCGGCATTGGCTCAGGTTCTTCTCGACCCGCGTCGAAGCCCGACCGAAGATCCCTTTCCCCGGACTTCTTCGCAACGTCAGCCGCAACAGCCTGGTTGCCTACTTCTTGTGGAGGCAGTCCGTCGAGATCGCAAATATGCCGGTACCGGACAAAGCCTATGTGAAGCGCCTGCGGAGGTGCTTCCGCCGCGTTCTTGTCGAGCGGGCTGACCAGCGGTGAAAGCAGACGCACCGGCCCGATCGAAAAAGATCCTCATCGCCTCGGACTTCTACCTTCCGGGCTTCAAGGGGGGTGGGCCGACTTCATCCCTGGCTGGCCTGGTCGATCGCCTGGGCGACGAGTTTTCGTTCAACATCGTCACCCGCGATCGCGATTTCGGCGACCCGGAGCCCTATCCGGAGAGTCGTAAAAAGACCGGCCATACTGTCGGCAAAGCGCGGGTCTTCTACCTTCCTCCCCGGGAACTTTCGCTCCGCAAAATGCGGCGAACCCTGCGGTCGCTCGATCCCGATATCCTCTATCTGAACAGCTTCTTCTCCAGGCAGTTCACAGGCAAGTTCCTGTTGCTGCGCTGGATCGGCGCGACAGGACGCATCCCGCTCGTCATTGCTGCGCGAGGCGAACTCTCACCGGGCGCGCTGGCGCAAAAGTCCATCAGAAAGCGCCTCTACATCGCCGTGGCGCGCTCGCTTGGCATCTATGGCGACGTTGTCTGGCAGGCCAGCAGTCCATACGAGGAGCAGGATATTCGCCGCATTTTCGGGGCACGGGCGCGTGTGGCGATTGCTCCGGATCTGTCGGGAACGACAAGCCCGGATAGCGGCGCCCGTTATCCGGAGAAGCACGCGGGGACATTGCGCGTGATGTTCCTGGCGAAGATATCACCGATGAAGAACCTGCACGGGGCGCTTGAGCTCCTGAGGGGGACTGACGGGAAAATCCAGTTCGATATCTACGGCCCCGTAAAGGATGCCGGCTACTGGCGGGAATGCAGCCGGCTCATTTCCGGCTTGCCGCGCAACATCCGGGTGAAGCATCACGGGGCCGTTCCGCATGATCAGGTCCGGCAGCTCTTTGTCGAGCACGACCTGTTTCTGCTGCCGACCAGAGGCGAGAATTTTGGGCATGTCATCCTCGAATCATTGAGCGCGGGATGTCCGGTTCTCATCAGCGACCAGACACCGTGGCGCGGCCTGGAGCAGGCGGGCGCCGGATGGGACTTGCCCCTCGAAGACATCGCTGCCTGGCGGGCCGTGCTGGCGAATTGCGTCGCGGTGGGGCCTGAAGACTATCGGGCGTTCCGTCAAACCACGCTCGCATACGTGGCGCGGGACTATGACGAAGAGGACGTCATTGCAGCCAACCGCGCGTTGTTTGCGACCCTCGGGTGACCGAAAACAGGACGCCTTGCGGGAAAGTCGGGACGGAACGGATGATGCTCTGGTAATACCAAGGGTGCTTGATTATTGACCCGTTTGACGGTGTCCCGAATTCGCCCGCCGAGTTGCGTTACGTCTCTCGAACGATGACCCCGTATCGCCCTTCGAGACGTGCCTTGTCGGCAGACGAATTGGGGCCATCAAACGGGTCATATTAGGCGCCTTTGCTATAAGCCTTCCTTTGATCGGACCCGTTCGAAGGATCTCGGAAATGCTCCTTTTAGCCGCCTTGTTCTGGACGATCGCATTGGGGCTGGCAGTATCGTTCCTGCCGGGGGTCGCGGGGCATGTCGGCGAGACCATCGCGGTCCTGGGCTTCCTGATTGTCTTCGCCCTCAGCCTTCGGCCGGTGGCGAACATCCTGCTCCTACCCCTGGAACGTCGGTATCCGCCGCTGGATGTCGAGGCGCTTGCAAAGCAATCGGCCACAGCTGGGCGGCCTCTGCCCGCTTACGTGGCCGTGCTCGGCGCCGGCGACCGGCAATATCGGCCCAATGTTCCGGCGATCGCGCAACTTCAATTGGCCGGACTCGCCCGATTGACCGAGGGCGTGCGGATTGCGCGATCACTCCCCGACGCGAGCCTCGTCGCCTGCGCCTTCTCCGGCGGCTCCGAGGTCCCGCGCAGCGGAATCGCGGAGGCGGCGCGCGAGCTTGGAGTGGAACGGGTAGCTCTCGCCTCCAGCATGGAGAGACCTTCGACGCGCACAGAGCTGAAGGCTCTCGGGGCGATCGTCTCGATCGAGCCCTTCATCCTCGTAACGTCGGCCGCCCACATGCCCCGATCGATGGACCTCTGCAAATCGATCGGCCTGCAGCCATTGCCTGCACCCACCGATTTATTGGCGCGACGCAACTCGAAGCTCAGGCTTCGCGCATTGCTGCCGAGCACCCAGTCGATCCTCCAGTCGGAGCGGGCCCTCTACGAATATGCCGCCCGCCTAAGAGGCACCTGGTTTGGCGAGCGGTGAGCATCATGCCGGATCGCCGTTGCTGATCCAGCTCCGAAGCGCATTACGCCGAGCGACATGACGAGCTTCCGGCGATTGCGGCCGGATCGCCGTCCGCATCAGGATCCATCCATAGCGCTTCACAAGAACGCGCCCGCGGCGCATCATCACCCACGCCTGCAGCAAAGAGGTGCCGCGCGACCAGTTTGGATACATGGCCGCGATTTGCTCAGACGGGAGTTTTACGCGCTGGAACACGTTTCGCAGGCGGGCCAGCGGAGACGATCCCGCCAACAGTTGACCTGCTGCGCTGCTGATCCGGTGCGTCTCGGTTTTCTGGCCGAACACCTGCCCCATGGCCGCGGAAGTGACCGCCGCCGGCGGGGGCCCACCGAGTCGCGCGATTACCTCCGGCGGGACCTTGGCCGCGAGCAAATCCCGGGCAAGGATCAGGCCGATGACGACGCAGCGGCCCGCGTTCCACTCGAGCGCCCGGGACACCACGCGGTCCCAGTCCAGCCCATCGCCGGACGGCGCGGTAATCAGGGCCCTGATGTCGCAGATCGGCCTCATGCCTTGTTCGAGATGGTGGGAATACGTCGCATGGGCGCCAACATGGATGAGCGCGTCTTCCGGCGCGAGGCCAAAAACGTTACCACCTCCCGCCAGCGGACGGACATCAGGCCACAATGAACCAGGTGGCGCCGTCGGCGGCTCGCCGGGCTCTGCCAACTGCCAGTGAATCTCCAGGCTCGCGCCGGGCTTGGACAGCGGATCGAGATGGTGTCCGCGACGCTCCACCGAGTCCGGTCTCGACTCGAATCCCAGTTCATGTGCCGCGGCCTCGACGGCCTCGATATCGTTCCGTCGGACCAGAACGTCGATGTCCGCCATCTCCCTCAGGACCGAAGGCGGATAGACACCCAAGGCGAGGTGAATGCCCTTGAGTCCCACGATTTCTACGCCTTGTGGCTCGACGGCTGCGGCTAGGTTCAGAAACTCCTCCCGGTAGCGTCGGACACGTTCGACGGCGGCAGCGACCCTTTCCTCGAGGCGCGCCCGGGCCGGCGCAGGCACGTTCTGCGCGATCTCCGGCGGCAATTGCGGGCCGACCCCCTGCCGGATCGCCAATTCGACCAGGTCCGTCCACTCCGCCGGCGTCAGCGACGCCAACAAAGCCTCGTGTTCCGCTGACCTGGGGGAGCGCAGAACGGCCGACAAGCCGGCTGGCACGCGGCCCAGATCCGCCAGAGCGATCAACTCCCCAGCAACATGATCCCGGGCCAATCCGTTCACACCCTTTCAACAGTCGCCATCCAGGCCGGTCAGGCCAGCGAGCGGACGAGAGAAACCTGAATTTCACGACTCCGTTGCCGCGACCGACGCATCCGATAGCATGCTCCGCGGTGGTGCAATGCCCCTCGATTCAGTGGGCGACAGAGCGCTTCCTCCAATCGGCCAGGGCGGCCGCGAAGACCGCATTACCGCGCGCTCCTTTGAGGAGCGTAAGCGTCGCCGTTCGACCGCTCTCATACACGATTGTCAGCAACACGGACCCTTGTCGCATGAGCCTCAGATTGGCGTCGACATTCTTTGCACCAACGGGTAAACCCATTCGAAACGTATCTGCTTCGGACTCCCACACGGCCCCAAGAAGCGGCTTGCCCTCTGCTTCCGTGTGTTTCTTGAAGTGGAGCCGGCCAATCTTGGCAATCGACTGCGATTTGAACGCCGGATCGGAATTGTTCACGATCTCTACGACATGACTGTACGGCAGCGCTTCGTTCGCGTTCGGGCGGATGGTGAGCTCGATTGACAGAGCCCGGGTCGGAACGTCGACCGCGGCCTGGATCTCTGCGCCGTCCGGGCCGTCAGACAACATCCATGAGACGGATCCTCTCACGGTCCGCCAAAGCGCCCACTCGTGAACGCCGGTGGCCGGATCATCGGACAGCAAGGCTACCTGCGTCGTGCGAAGAAAAGACGGTCGCGTCGACCAGGCCAGTCCACCCAAACCGATCAACGCAGCGAGCATCAAGAGGAGGACGGATCGGCGAGGCATTTTCCATGACCAACCCGTTGCCGCGCCATGGTTAACATGAGGCCCGTCGCCAGACATGGCCGGCAGCGCAGCGGTCGCGTCGTCGCCCTGCAACCGTTGAAGATCAACACGGGCGAAGAGAAGGCCGAGAACAAAGAAGACAAGCCCACGGAGCAGGAAATTGGTTGAGATGATTGCAGCGAGCATATAGACGGCAAGCGCTCCCCCCAGAGCGAAGCCGAGGCGCCGGGTCGCCGTGTCACCAGCACGGACCGCCACGAACAGGAACGCTCCGATCAGGAATAACAGGTAGACGAGGCCAAGGACGCCGAAGGCGACCATCTGCGTCACGTAATCGTTGTGAAGAGTGCTGAGGAACGCAAACGGGGACTCGCCCGGTGCCTGATGATCGACCGCCGCGAGTTTTGAGTGAAGCAATCCGTAACCAGTGAAGGGGCGGTCGAGGAAGGCACGAAGGGCGGCGACGGCAGCGACGTAACGCAGGCCGAAAGAGCCGCCCGATGTGTCGCCGCTGGCCAGGAAGGCGCTGAACTCGCCGACAAACAGGCCGGTACGCGTCTGGACGACGTCCAATTGATAAAGCAGCCAACTCGTAGGGACGGCAACGGCGGCTGCGAACCCAAGCGTGCGCCACCGCCCTCCATCCCACCACCAGGCGACGAAGATGCTCCCGTAGGCGAGCAATGTGGCGACCCAAACAAGCTTGCTGCCCGAGAGGGCAATGGGGATCAGGCCGACAAGCGCCACCACAAGCCTGCTCCACTCCACACCAGGCGAACTCAAGGCGCGTGCGAGCAGAAACAGACACCAAACCAGGTAAGTCAAAGCCAGAAAAATCGGATTGATATCGAGGCCGGTCGGCCGTGAAATGCCGAGGACGACATACTGATATACAACCAGACCGAGGAAGAGGAGGACACACGGCGCGATTACCCACTCGAGCGTGCGAGGGTCCGGGCGGAGTTCGCGCAAGCCTACCACGAAGAACGGAAAGGCAAGAAGGCCGAAATTGTGCCTAAGGACGTCCGAATGGTAGTTCAATCGCGCGTGGAATAATCCTCCGTGAAACACATCCATGGCAAGCAGGATAAGGTACCAGCCCAGACAAACGTATCCGGTCCTTTCGACGAAGGACGTGACCTTGGCGCCGCGGAGCAAAGCGCCGAATCCGATCGCCGCGATGACATAAAGAAGTGCCATAGCGCTGGGCAAATACAAAGTCCGGCTGCTTCCGAGCGTAAGCGGCACGGCCGCGTAAACCATAGCCAGCCCAGCGAGCCTGATCAGCGGCGGGATCACCTTGGTCCGAGTTTCATACGCCAAGCAGCCTGAACCCCAATCGCCCCAAACTCACGCTCCTCCGCACGCCGGGTCCGAAGTGGAGTTGGTCGCCAATCGGCAAAGCCATCAATGGGTCGTCAACAAGGCCCGCAGTCGAAAAATTTGACAACGCCGCCCATGCAAAACTTCCCTTTCCGACCGCGTCATTTTGACCGAAATCAGGATGACGCGCAGTTTGTTGAATTGAGATTGCCGGAATGAAGGGGCATTGGCAAACAGTGACGATCGTCGCTAGCGCAAACACCTTCCAGGACCGACTCTCTCTGGTCGACGGCACGCGCCGGATAGGCGTGGAGGCCGGTATTGAACCTGCCCGTCGTCATAAGCCACCACCACGAAACAACCTTATCAAGGGGTTTTCGAACAACGCAGAATTGTAGTAGCCATCCCAAATCGGGCTGCCGATACGAAACTATCGGCTTTAGTGGGGCGGGGATGCCATCGGCGAGGGTCGGGCGTGTGAGTGGTATCAGCCGGCGGCTGCCCGTACGCCGATTCGATTTGATGCAGACGGTGTCAGGTCGGCTTGAGATCGGGTGACATCGGGTCTTATTGTTCTGCGACGCCGACCGGCACACAACGCCGATCGGATCTTCTGGCCTACGCGAATCCGGGTGTACGATTGCATAGTCCGATACCCCGAGTTCAGGTGAACATGGCACGTATCAGAAACGTGGCGGACAAAAGATGCGTGGCTCGGAAGCCGTGCGGAAGAATCCTCAAGGCCGCTTTCAGCCAGGTAAAGCCAAATGAAGAAGGTCATGAATGATGAAGGTCATGGTGGTGCTGGGAACGCGACCGGAGTTGATCAAACTGGCACCGATTGTCATTGAAGGAAACGACTGTCCGAGCGTGGAGATACAGTTGCTGTCCACTGGGCAGCACCGGGATATGACGGCGCCGCTCTTTCAATGGTTCAAGCTGTCGCCCGACTTTGATCTTGATCTCATGAAGGTCGGGCAAACCCCCCAGGATGTGATCGCCAGAGCCCTTCCGATGCTCGACAGGGTCCTTGAAAGAGAGGAACCGAATCTGGTTCTCGTCCAGGGGGACACCTCAACGGCCCTAGCGGCGACGCTCGCCGCGTTTCACAGACAAATACCTGTCGGCCATGTCGAGGCGGGTCTGCGGACGGGAGATTTGCTCTCGCCTTTTCCCGAAGAGATGAATCGAACGGTTATTGGACGCATGGCGACGTGGCACTTTGCACCAACGGAACGCGCGGCTGAAGCCTTACGGCGTGAAAACACCGGCGGCTCGATTTCCGTCGTCGGAAACACGGTAATCGATTCCCTTTTGTGGACGTGCGGGCGATTGCCCCCGCTGCAGTCGAATCGAAGGCAGACTGTATTGGTTACGACTCACAGAAGGGAAAGCTTCGGCGAGCCGCTGTTCGAAGCAATCAGCGCCATTTCTGACTTGGCAAAACAATTCCCCCACATCGAGTTCGTATTTCCCGTTCACCGAAATCCAAGTGTCCGCGACTTGACGGCGAGAGTGCTAGAAAATATCTCCAACGTTTCGCTGACGACGCCACTTGATTATCCCGATATGATTGATGCCATGCGACATTCCTGCCTTATTATTTCGGACTCCGGAGGAATCCAAGAAGAGGCGCCATCATTCGGGATCCCAATTCTGATATTAAGAGAGCACACTGAGCGCCCAGAAGTGATCGAAGCGGGAGTGGGCGAGCTTGTCGGGACAAACCGCGAGAAAATAATTGCGCGTGCGCGTCATTTTCTCACGGATCCGCGTGCTCGTGCGGCTGTAGCCGGACGAAAGAACCCATTTGGCGATGGTAATTCTGCGAAGAGAATAATCGAAATTATCAATGGAATACAAGAGCACCGATGAGTGCCTTGATAACCGGGGGATAGCGAGTTGGGACAAACCGTTTCTGTTTTTGGACTCGGGTATGTTGGTCTGCCGACTGCGGCTGCTATTGCAAATTGCAGAATACGGGTTGTTGGCGTTGATGTTAAGACTGAAATTGTTGATAACATTAATGAGGGTAAGGCCCATTTTGTTGAGCCCGGCCTAGACATTCTTCTTGCTGCTGCGGTGCAAGGTGGGATGCTGCGGGCAACTACCCGGCCAGAGCCCGCCGATGTATTTGTAATAGCCGTTCCAACGCCGCTGAATTCAGAGATGAGCGCGGATGTCACCCGCGTTGAACAGGCCGCGCGCAACATCGCGAAAGTCATCAAGAAAGGCGATCTGGTTATCGTCGAGTCGACTTCGCCCGTCGGCACGACCTCGGCGGTTTGTCGGTGGCTGAACTCAGAACGGCCTGAGCTGAAATTGCCAGATCAAAACCAAGACTGCGATATATTCGTCGCCTATTGTCCGGAGCGAATTCTCCCCGGGCGAACGGTTTTTGAGCTTGTTGAGAACGATCGGATTATCGGTGGGATTACCCCCGCCTGTGCCAAGCGGGCCGAGGATTTCTACCGGAACTTTGTAAGAGGGCGAATCTCCACCACCGACGCCGCCACGGCAGAGCTAGTCAAACTCGCCGAAAATGCGTTTCGAGATGTGAATATTGCTTTCGCAAATGAACTTTCGATGATCTGTGATTCGCTCAGCCTGGATATCTGGGAGGCGATCAACCTCGCAAACCAGCACCCGCGCGTCAATATTCTCAAGCCAGGCGCGGGAGTCGGCGGCCACTGCACCGCGACCGACCCTTGGTTTCTCATAGACGCCGCGCGCGAAGACGCGCGACTACTTCAAACTGCGAGGGCAGTGAACGACAACAAACGAGAACACATCACAGAGTTGGTGCGTTCAAGAATCTCCGAATTTGAGCGCAGGCCGGTCGTCGCCTGCCTTGGTCTGGCCTACAAGCCCGACATCGATGATCTACGGGAAAGCCCCGCGTTGAGAATTACCCTGACCCTTGCAGAAGAGCAGGCTGACATTTTGGTGGTTGAACCCCACCTGCCGGCGCTGCCATCCAGCCTTGCAGATTTCCCGAACGTCGCTCTGGTTGATCTCGGAACTGCCGTTTCGTCGGCTGACGTCGTCGTCGTGCTTGTCGGTCACTCAGCGTTCCGTGACCTTGATTGGGGTTCGCTATCAGAACCCCGTATCGTTGACGCTGTTGGGATCCGTCATGAAACACAAAGGGCGCGGCGTGAGCCAATTGTGGGATCAAGTCAGACGTTTCCCAAAACCGGTTAAGGCGTTTCACCCTGTGGCCATGAGAGCAGGAAACGTATCTCAACCTCACCCTGAAGGCATACTTTCCGCTTGACGTTACCCTGGCGGTTCACAGTTGGCGGCAGTGGCGCGGGGGTCTTTGCCAGACCGGCGCCAAATCCCCGCCGCCTGATGTGACGTTCGACTACCAGCCGATCTGGACGGTTGCCCCGACCTCGCCATTGCCGTTCTGGACGACATCGGCGTTGGTGCCTTCACCGAACTGGAAGAGGCCATGGGCGTTGCCGTTGCCGTTCTGCTGCAACGTGCCGGCATGACC
>JAAEOR010000014.1 GCA_024222895.1 Hyphomicrobiales bacterium
CGCCGCCGGCACCGCCGACATGGGTGTCGTGTGCTGCTGGACCGGGACCGGTGTTTCCATTGCGGCGAACAAGGTGGCCCGCGTCCGAGCCGCACTGTGCACCGATGCTGCGACCGCCGAGGGGGCGCGTCGATGGAACGATGCGAACGTGTTGGCCCTGGGGCTCAGGCTCACCTCTGCACCCGTGGCTTGCGAGATGATCGATGCCTTCCTGGCCGCCGAGCCCGATGCGGGCGAAGCCGAGACGATCGCTTCGGTCGAGTAGCTCCACGGAGCGTGTACGGGGTGGTGCATTCGGCTCGATGCGGAACCGCCGGGTGTGTCACACCGTTTCCCGCAGCGGAACTGTGAGATGAGATGACCGCAGACTCGACCGACTTCAGAGTCCGTGTTTTGGGTGATCGAGGAGGAGTCGGCCAGGGCCGGGTCAGGCCCCGTGAAGTGGTGTACGTGTTCTCGTTTTGCGTCTGCCTCTAGGTGTTGTTGTACACGATGGTGTCGGCTGCTGGGTGGGTCACCTCCTCGATGTCTTCGATGGTCTCTTGGCGGTCGCAGTCGATGATGTGGAGTCGGGCCTTGGTGAGTCCTTCGGTGCCCATATAGCGGCGGGTGACGACCCACTCGTCGTGTTGGTCGGACAGGACGGCGCCGACAAGACCGATCACGGCCTCGCGGTTCGCGAAGATCCCGACGACATCGGTCCGCCGCCGGAGTTCGTTGTTCAGATGCTCTTGGGGGTTGTTCGACCAGATCTGTCGCCAATGCGCTTTCGGGAACGCCGTGAACACCAGCATGTCCGGGGTGGCGTCTGCGAGGTGGTCGGCGACGGGAAACTGCCCGGCAACCTGATCGACGACACGGGCGTGCTGAGCCCACACCGACGCGGCGTCGGGCTGTTCGAAGATCGTGCGCACCAATGTGGCGACCATTGGCTGGGATGGCTTCGGAACCTTGGTGAGCAGGCTCCCCCAAGTAGAGCGTCTTGATCAGCGACCCGAAGAACGCCAGCGACCTTGTGCTGTCTTCGGAGGTGATCAGGTCCACACCCAGCACTTCGCGGTGCCCGTCGACGTTCACGCTAACCGCGATGACGACGGCGACGTTCACGATCCGGCCCCCCTCCCGGACCCGCTGAGTGAGGGCGTCGGCCCACACGTAGGTGTAGGGGCCGCTGTCGGGCCGTCGGTTGCCGAACTCGGCGACCACAGCCACGAGTGCCTACTCGGCGCGCCGTCGCGGCTTGAGCAGCCAGTCCGGGTAGACCGAAGCCGGGCCCTGCTCTGCGCCGGCAAGCCCAACTGGTCGTTGCTCCCCGACTTCGCCCCCCACTGAAGCGCTAGGCGCCTCCCAATCGAACCTGGCCGGGGATCTTCGAGCCGTCAACCTCCCTCCGGACAGCGCCGCGCTCCTGCCGGTTGGACAGGGGGAACCGCTTCCTGCCCGAGTGACTACCTCACACGGTGCGGCCCCGACTCAGTGCACAATCGGACTCGGATTCCGATCGCGTTCCGGGCGATGGATCCCTCTCCTCGATCGGTGGTCAATCGTCGCGCGCGCCGGCCCAGCCGTGATCCCGCAGGCGGCGCTCGGCCACTTTCAGGTCCCGCCGGCTGAACAGGTCTGAGAACGCGGGCTGGAGCACGTGGGCTTCGACAGTCAGGTCGAGGCGGTCTGCCTGCCACAGGGTCGTGAAGCCGTCGGTGACACCGGGTTGGGCCAGCAGCCGCTTGGCCGTCTCGAGCCCGCCATGCTCCTCGAGCATGAGCAGGAAGGCGGACGGGTTGTACGAGACCTCCCTGTTGGCCCGCCGGTAGATGTCGTACATTGCCGCGTTGAAATCGGCCTCAGTCACTGGACGGCCTCTCCGTGAGGCCAGATGTCGGTGGCCATGTCAGAAAGCACCGCGGAGCGAGCGACGATGGCTGCCTCATCCCACTGCCCGTCACAGCCGTCGAGGAGCTGCTTGTTCATCTGCAGCACGGTGTGCTTCGCCAGCTCCGGTCGTTTGTCGTCCCACGCGCTGTTGGACATGGCCGGGTTGAGCTTGTCGGTCACCAAGGTCAGGTTCCCGATGGTGTGGAGCAGCCGACCCCGACGAGCGACGACCTCGGCTAGGTCTTTCTCGCCTTCTACCGCCAACGGCCAGTGCTGCTCCCAGCTCTGAGGCAGAACGTGCTCGATGGTGAGCTTCCCCCGAGGCACGTGCTCTTCCTCACTCCTGGGTCCCCTCAGGTGTTCCTCGAGCGCTTCGAGGATCATCCGCAGCTTCGCTCGGGTAAGCAGCTGATAGAGACGCCGGTCGAGGAACGCCTCGCCTAGCGCGGCGTCGTCGGGCCACAGCCTGGCGTCGCCCTCCTGCTCGAGGAGGTACCCGATCATGGCCGTGGGGATCTGGTCGGTCTCGACCGACTCGAGCTTCTTGATCAGATCCAGGACGAGGTTGTTGTAGCCCTTGGTCGTCATGCGGCAGACGAGTCTGCGCAGCAACAGGCTCTCGAGCGCGGCCAGGCACCGCCGTAGAGACATCGGGTCGAGGCCCTTCTCCGCCGCGGCGAACAGCCACAACAGGAGCGGTGTTGTGACGCCAGCATCCATCGTCCGCCAGCGGTAGAAGAACCGACCATCGGGCGTCCACTGGCCGATGTCTTCCCAGCCCTCATAGATGTCGCCCACTCGACGGACATCCGCCGCGACCTCCATGACCGGATTCCCGTCGACCTCCACGTACCGCCTGAAGTTCCGGAAGACCTCACCGGCAGGCACGTTGTCGTGGCTGCGGGCGATGAGCCAGTAGTTCAGGTACACGTCCAGCCGTGGTCTCGTGATCCGACCCTGACGGACGTCCGTGCGCCACCACTTCTCCTCGAACGGCGCCCACTCCTTCTTGTGCACGATCTCGGCGCCGTCTCCTGCCACGTGGAGCAGGTAGTTCTTGACCAGGTCTGACTCGAGCAGCGGGGTCCCCCGGGCGTTGAGGGTCTCGAAGATGACGTGGGGGTCATCGTCCGGTCCTAGGTTGATGACCACCATCTCCAGGAGGCTGCCCAGCGCGACCTCAAGTGCGTCCACCCGTTCGGCCTCCTGCTCGGGGTGGGCATCGAGCCAGTCGCCGACCGCGAGCTGAAAGTAGCTGTGGGCATCGACGATGCGAGAGCCGTCGAAGTCGTCCTCGGCCGAGTCGTTGTCCATGGCCGCCCGAAAGGCGGGCTGGTCGAGGTTGGTGGGCCACAGCTTGAACTGCTGGTCGGGACCGTTGACGTACAGCTCGTCGTTAAGGACGAGCTTGGCCAGCTTCTTGGCAGGCTTGACGTGGCCCCGGCCTTCGATCGTCTCCTGCGCCGCATCAAGGAGGAGCTGGAGCGTAGTCAGCCGCTGCTGCCCGTCGATGATCAGCCGCTGTTCGGCGTCGGCGGCTGGCGTCTGCACCTGCTGGAACACGGCGGCGCCCATGAAGTGGCGACCGGCCATGGCCTCGGCTTCGGCTGCTCCCTCGGCCTCGACCAGTTCATCCAGATAGCGCTCGGCAGCGGTCTGGACGTCGACCCACAACGGCTCCCACTGGCGTTCCTGCTCCCAGACGTATGGCCGCTGGAAGGGCGGGATGACGTAGTGGACGTCTTTCTGGAACAGCTCCTTGATGGTGAGCGTGTCGGCCTTCACCGCGTACCCCCTCGTCGAATCACAGGCACTCCGTTCGTCATAGCGACCACGCGACCATGTCAAGCAGGCGGAGATCGTTCACCTTCGCCAGGTTGTCTCGGTGCTCCGCCCGGTTGAGGAGGACCGGCGCCTTCGCAACTGCAACCCGCAAGTCGTCGAGAGCCTCGCTCAGCTGGTTCGCGATCAGGTCGCGACGGAACAACAGCCAGTAGATCCGGATGTCGACCCGACCCCAGCGCTTGAGATGACGGGCCCTATGCAGCACGTCGAGGTGGTCGTTGTGCAGGCTCGTGGCGTGCGAGCCGTAGAGCTTCCGTACGCGGCGGTCGGCGATCGGGAAGAAGCCCGGCCACTTCAGGTGGAGGAGCTTCGACGACTGCGCGTAGCTCGTGCCCACCCCATTGACAGACAGGAACAGCTGGTGTGCCGCTTCTACACACTCGGTGGTCAACCACTCCTTGTCGGGCAGGTCGGGGTCGGCTTCGAGGTCACCCAAGACGCCGTCGTCGCTCCAGGTGACATCGATCGAGGTGTCGAGAAGCTCGGCTGCCCGGTTAGCCTTGAGGCGAGCGGCGAACACCATCATCCGCCCGAGGTCGTCCGCGGTCACTTGGTCTGTGGGGGACGGCCCACCCCGCCCATCGCCCAGGTCGTAGTAGCGCACGGTCGCCGTGGGGTACTCCCTCACCAGCTTGTCCGCCGCCTCGCTGACCGGGACCGAATGCCCGCCGATCGTTAGCTGCATCACTCCCCTAATCGAACTCGGTAGTCGCGGTGCCCAGGTTGTATGTGATCCAACATCGTCCCACGCGAACCGAGTTCCTGTTGAAGCAGGATCAGCAGGTGCTCCCCGGCACCCGCACCGGCAAGGCCCGGTACTGGCGATGTTGGCGATCAGCGAAAGTCGCGTTTCGGGATCAACCGAAAGCCGCGGACCTGGGGTAGGGGTGTTCCTCGGTGGGCGAGGCTAGCGGCCGCTCCTGTCGGCGGGGTCGGTCGCCGCATCGGTGAGCGCCTGGTGCGGGGCTGTTGTAGGGAGTGTGTAGCCGGGGTGGTCCGATCTGGTCGGCGGCTTGATGTCGTGGTCCGGGAAGGATCACTGCAATGAGCACGAATGAAGTTCCTGAATCTGAGATCGAGCTGATCTCCTCGTCTTCGTCGTCGGCGCTGGCGTTGCCGCTCGATGTCGGGTTGGTGTTGGTGGCGGAGCGGCTGGTTGATCAGGCCCGCGCTGGCGGGGTCGCGCTCATGGGTGAGGGCGGCTTGTTGACCGGTCTCGTGCAGCAGGTGCTGCAGGGCGCGTTGGAGGTTGAGATCACC
>JAAEOR010000015.1 GCA_024222895.1 Hyphomicrobiales bacterium
AATCCGCATCGGCTGACAGCTCCTGGCTTCATCTCAATCGGTCACGGCACGCCGGCGACGGGGCCGGGCCGGCCGGCCTCGCCGCGACCGTGGAGCTCTGGGCCAACGCCTCTTCCATCATGCATCTCATGCTGTCTCACAGCGGGAGCGTCTATCTACATTCTGTTCAGCCGAACCAGTACCATCGGACGAAGCGAGTCTATGGCGAGCACGAGAGATCCGTGGCCTTCGACGAGCGAACTCCCTACGCGGATTCGATCCGGCACGGTTATCCTCGGTTGAGGGCGGAGGCCGAGCGCCTCAGGGCCACCGGCGTCCCGGTCTACGACCTGTCCGACCTGTTCGACGAGCTGGAAGCGGAAGCCTTTCGCGACAGCTGCTGCCACTACACCGATTTCGGCCAGGAAGCTCTCGCCGGTGCGATCGCGGAGATCGCGGCGTCCGCAGTGTCTGCCACCGGTACCCCTCTCAGCACGCCGTAGTCGCCATCACCCGTTGTGGTGTAGACCGGCATCGCGGCCGGAGGATATTCCGGCCATGCTCTCTCCCGGGCACGTCCTCTGCCGAGACACTTTGGCACGTCAGGGACCTCGGTCTCGGTCCGGTCCGGTCCGCAGTACTCAGCCGTGTCCTTCCGGCAAGCGTGCGTGACCGCCGCTGAGGCGGCCGGTACCGTTGGTGGTCTAACCATCCACCGACGGAGGACACCCGATGAAGGAAGGACCGCACCGCTCTTCGCACGACATCTTGAGTGACGTCCGGAGCCAGTTCGAGCGCTGGCGCCAGGGTCGGAAACGAGGCACCCGCATCCCTGAGACGCTGTGGCAAGCGGCGGTCGAGGCCGCTGGAGAGTGCGGCGTTTCTAAGGCGTCCCAGGCTTTGGGCCTGGACTACTACGGGCTGAAGAAGCGCGTGGAGTCGACCCTCGAGGTCTCGGACTCGGAGCCAGCTGCCGGGCGGGAGTTCCTGGAGATCCCGCTGTTCGCGTCCGCTGCGGACTGTGTGCTCGAGATGGTGGACGCCGAGGGGACTCGACTGCGGGTCGAGTTGAGAGGTTCAGCCGCGGCGCACTGCCAGACGCTGGCTCAGGCTCTGTGGAGCGTCACGCGATGATTCAGGTGGCGCCGCAGATGCGGGTGCTGGTCGCGGTCGAGCCCGCAGACTTCCGCAAGGGGATCGACGGCCTAGCCAAGGTGGCCCGCGAGGAGTTGGCTCAAGACCCGTTCTCCGGCTGCTTGTTCGTGTTCCGCAACCGCAAGGCCACGGCGGTGAAGATCCTGGTCTATGACGGTCAGGGTTTCTGGCTCTGCTACAAGCGGCTGTCCGCAGGGCGGTTCCGTTTCTGGCCGTCCGGGCAGAAACTGCGGTCTCTGGAGGCCCACGAGCTGCAGGTGTTGCTCTGTGCCGGGGATTTCTCCGCGGCATCGGCAGCACCGCCATGGCGCCGGCTCAATTGATGACCTTGAAGGGGAAAATTCTGCCTTTGGGCTGTTGCGTTCCACATTTTGGTCCTGTACGCTGCGTTCACCATGGAGGTGAAGCTGAAGTACAGAGGGCGCGAGGTCACGGACGAGGACATCACGTTCATCCAGAAGCTCATCGCCCAGCATCCTGGCGCGAGCCGCCGAGCGCTGTCGAAGCTGCTGTGCGAGGCCTGGAAGTGGCGACAAGCCAACGGTCAGCTGCGGGACATGGTCTGCCGCAGCCTGATGCTCCAGCTGCACCGCGCCGGGCACATCGAGCTACCGTCCGTACGCTGCGTTCCCCGCAACAACGTCATCGCCCGGCGCAAGCCTGAGAGAGTCCTGGTCGATCGCACGCCGCTGCGCACTTCTCTGAAAGAGATTCAGCCGCTGGAGATCCTCCAGGTCCGGCGCACGAGGGAAGAGGCGTACTACGATGGCCTGATCGAGGAGTATCACTACCTCGGCTATACGCGGCCGGTCGGCGAGCACCTGAAGTACCTGGTCGTGACGTCAAATCGACCGGTGGCGTGCATGGCGTGGGGCTCAGCGCCGCGCCATCTGGGGCCCCGTGATCGTTTCATCGGCTGGTCGGGCGAAGCCCGTCGTCGCAACATCCGCTATCTGGCCTACAACACCCGCTTTCTGATCCTACCCTGGGTGGAGGTGCCCCATCTGGCGTCGCACCTTCTGGGTCGCATGGCGCGGGTGCTTTCGGCGGACTGGGAGCGTCTCTACAACCACCCGATCTACTACCTGGAGACCTTCGTGGATCCCAGGCGCTTCCGCGGTACCTGCTACCTCGCGGCGAACTGGATCGCCTTGGGTCCGACCACCGGCATCGGCCATAACTCGCGGACGAACAAGCCCATTCACCCGAAGAAGGAAGTGTTGGGCTACCCGCTGCGGAAAGATTTCCGGGAGCTACTTGCTGCCTCATGAACAAGCCCGAGCTCATCGACTTGGATGCCTCCGAGGTGCAGGCGTTCATCGAGCTGACCCGGCCTGTGCTCGATGCGAAGGATCACGAGAAACTCCAAGCCATCCTCGAGACCTTCCTTTGGATGATGGCCGAGCTAGAGAAGAAGAAAACGACCCTTGAGCGCCTTCGCAAGGAGTTGTCGATCAACACGAAGAAGACCGAGAGGACGAGCGAGGTGCTCCAAGGGGCGGGTGGCGAAGACGTGGCGCCAGGCAACGACGAAGAGGCAAGTGGCCAGAAGCCGGAGAAGAAGAAGAAGCCGAAGGGACACGGCCGCAACGGCGCGGACGCCTATGAGGGCGCGGAGAGAATCCCTGTGCCGCACGAATCGCTGAAGACACGCGATGCTTGCCCGGAGTGCGAGAAAGGCAAAGTCTACGTCCTGCGCGTTCCTCGCAAGCTAGTGTGCGTCCGAGGCCAGGCGCCGATTGAGGCGACGGTCTACGAGTTGGAGAGCCTACGCTGCAATCTCTGCGGCGAGGTGTTCACTGCCAAGGACCCGGAAGGTATCGGGGAGGAGAAGTACGACCCCACCTCAGCGAGCATGATCGGCCTTTTGAAGTACGGCAGCGGGCTGCCCTTCAACCGGCTCGAGAAGCTGGGGAAGTATTTCAAGATTCCGCTTCCGACCTCGACTCAGTGGGACATCGTCCGAAAGGCAGCGATCGTCCTCGCGATGGTCTACGAAGAGCTGATCCGGCAAGTAGCGCAGTGGGATATCTTCTACAATGACGATACCTCGGTGAAGATCCTTCAGCTGCTCAAAGAGAACCAACAGATCGAACAGGAGGGCTCGAAAAAACGCACCGGGATCTTCACCTCCGCCATCGTCGCGGTCCGTGACGATCACAAAAGTGCAGTGTTCTTCACCGGGCGCCAGCACGCCGGAGAAAACCTCGAGGATGTGCTCCAGCTCCGGGCCGCGGAGCTCGAGATACCGATGCAGATGTGCGATGGATCGTCGCGCAACGTGCCGAAGGAACTCGAGACGATCCTGTCCAATTGCATGAGTCATGGTCGCCGGAAGTTCGTGGAGGTGGTCGATAGCTTCCCCGAAGAATGCCGCTTCGTGCTCGAGTCCTTGGGGCAGGTCTACCACCTGGATGGTATCGCCTGCAAGAAGAAGATGCCGCCCGAAAGGCGCCTGCGTTTCCACCAAGAGCACTCAGCCGAGATCATGGAGGATCTCGAGTGCTGGATGAACGAACAGCTGGAGCAGAAGAAGGTCGAGCCGAATTCCTCCCTGGGCGCAGCGCTTTCCTACATGCTGAATCGCTGGGACAAGCTCACCCTGTTTCTGCGCAAGCCTGGCGCGCCGCTGGACAACAACATTTGCGAGCGAGCGCTGAAGAAGGCGATCCTCCACCGCAAGAACTCGCTGTTCTACAAGACCGAGAACGGCGCTGGCGTCGCCGACATCTTCATGAGCCTGATCTACACCGCAGAGCTCGAGAGCGTCGATCCGTTCGACTATCTCACCAAGCTTCTGAAGCACCCTGAAGAGCTGCGGCGCGGCCCCCAGGAGTGGATGCCCTGGAACTACCAGGCGGCCGTCGCGGCAGCCCAGGCGACGGCCCTCCGGCCTGACGTCGAGCTGGCGATCTGAGCTGCGCCATCTGAGTCGGCCAGGCGGTGGCGCTGCCGGGCCAGCGGCCTCTATCGGCCGGCTGACTTTGGCGTTTCGCCATCGGCGTGCGTTGGGACGTCACGCCGTCGCAAATGGCCCATGCTCTTTGATGGTCGGCGCCCGCCGGCCTCCCGCCGCCGCCCTCACGGTCGCGATCTTCGCGAAAAAACGCGTTACGCACGCTTGCCGGAAGGACACCGAAGACCCGCCCGCCCCGCCGGACATGATCACGGACGGCGCGCACCTCTCGGCCGTCGAGCTCCCGGCCGGGGGCTCCGATCAGCAGGGCGTCGAGAGGGGCGAGTGCCTCCGGAGTCAGTGGACCTTCGATCTCCTCCACCTCGACCGGCAGACTGGCGAGGAGGGCAAAGAAGATCCCATAGCCGGCGGAGCTCGG
>JAAEOR010000016.1 GCA_024222895.1 Hyphomicrobiales bacterium
GGCCCCGGTGATTGCCGACTGCACCATGGTCGTGTCGGGGATCACGCGTCGGCGCCTGCCGGCCGGCGTGGATGTGTTCTGCACGCTGAATGATCGCCGGGTTTCCGGCCTGGCGCGACAACAGGCGACGACCCGGTCTGCCGCGGCAGTCGATCTGTGGCGCCCCGATCTGGAAGGCTCGGTGGTAGCCATTGGCAACGCGCCGACAGCGCTGTTCCGTCTGGTCGAGGAATTGCTGAAAGGCGCGCCCCGGCCGGCAGCGATCCTTGCCTTTCCGGTCGGCTTCATCGGTGCGGCCGAGTCCAAGGAGGCATTGGCGCGGGCGGAGCTGGGCGTGCCCTATCTGACCCTTCGTGGCCGGCGCGGCGGCAGCGCCCTGGCCGCCGCCGCAGTTAACGCCCTGGCGAGCGGTTCACCATGAGCCCCTGGCTTTCCATCGTCGGTCTGGGAGAGGATGGGCTCCACGGGCTCGATGTGGATGCCCGTGCGCTCATCGAGCGGGCGGAGGTTCTGGTCGGTGGCAAACGGCATCTAGCGATGGTGCCGGAGGATGGGCGCGAGCGGCTGACCTGGACGACACCGATTGGCTCGTTGATAGAAGTGATCGTGGCGCGGCGTGGCGCCCGGGTCTGCATATTGGCGACCGGCGATCCGATGGCGTATGGCATCGGTGTTACTCTGGCGCGTCGCGTTGCAAAAGAGGAGATGATCGTTGTCCCCCGGCCTTCGGCGTTTTCCCTTGCTGCCGCCCGGTTGACATGGGCTTTGTCCGAAGTCGACTGCCTGACTTTGCACGGCCGTCCGCTGGAATTGATCCACCCCAATGTTCAGCCGGACGCAAAGCTGTTGTTGCTGTCAGAGGATCGCCGCACGCCGGCGAAAGTCGCTGAACTGCTGACCGAGCGAGACTATGGCGGTAGCGTCATGACAGTGCTTGAACATATGGGCGGTGGCAGGGAACGAATCATCGAGGGGACCGCGGCGGCCTGGTCATGCGATGATCTTGCCGACCTCAACACGATCGCGGTGACCTGTGTCGCCAGCCCGGATGCAGCCCTGCTCTCTCGAAGCCCGGGCTTGCCGGATTCAGCCTTTCACAGCGACGGGCTACTGACCAAGCAGGAAGTGCGGGCGGCCACTTTGGCCGCGCTGGTGCCGATCCCGGGACAACTGCTCTGGGATGTCGGTGCCGGCTGCGGCTCGATCGCCATCGAATGGATGCGGGCCGCCGCGCGGACCCGGGCGATCGCCATCGAGCGACGTCCGGATCGCCTCGCTCTCATTGCCGACAATGCCGCGGCCCTGGGTGCGCCGACCCTGGAAGTGGTGGAAGGCGACGCGCCGCAGGCGCTTCGCGGGCTTCTCCCGCCGGATGCGGTCTTCATCGGCGGCGGAGCGACAGCGGATGGCGTTTTCGAAGCCTGCTGGAAAGCGCTCAGGCCCGGTGGCCGGCTGGTCGCCAATGTGGTCACTCTCGAAGGTGAACAGGCAGTGCTTTCCTGGCGCCAGAAGGTGGGCGGCGCATTGACGCGAATCGCGGCCTCCCGGGCCGCCCCGGTTGGACCTTTCACCGGTTGGCGGCCACTGATGCCGGTGACCACTTTCTCGGTATCAAAGACATGAGTGGCACGCTCTATGGGCTTGGCGTCGGACCCGGTGACCCGGAACTGATCACCGTCAAGGCCCTGCGTCTGCTTCGTAGCGCCCCGGTATTGGCCTATCCGGCGCCGGAGACGGGCGACAGTCTGGCCCGCTCGATTGTTGCCGACCTGCTGCCGGGTGGGCAGGAAGAAGTGCCGATCCGCTTTCCACTGAAAGTCGAGCGCTTCCCCGCACAGGAGGTCTACGACCGCGCGGCGATCATTCTGGGTCGCCATCTGGATGCCGGTCGTGACGTGGCGGTGCTGTGCGAAGGAGACCCGTTCTTCTACGGCTCTTTCATCTTTCTCTTTGCTCGCATGGCAGAGGCCCATACGGTCGAAGTCGTGCCGGGTGTTTCATCACTAACCGCCTGCGCGGCAATGCTCGAAGCCCCCCTGGCCACCCGCAATGAAGTCCTGACCGTCGTGCCTGGACCGCTTGGCGATCCGGAACTGAAGACACACCTGTCTTCCGGCAGCAGCATTGCCATCATCAAGGTCGGGCGGCATTTTCGGCGTATTCGCGACTTGCTGCAGGACCTCGGCCTGGGTGAACGAGCGCGTTATGTCGAACACGCGACCATGGCCAGCCAGAAGATCCTACCGCTCGATCGAGTCGACCCTGATGGCGTGCCCTATTTCTCGATGATCCTGGTCCGCGATCCCATGGTGAGATGGGCATGACCGAGACACCCGTTTTCGTGGCCTTGACCGCCAAGGGGGCGGCCCTTGCGTACAGATTGCGCGCCGGTCTGCCCGGGTCGGAAGTGCATGTCATGGAAGGCCGGTCCGCGGAAGGGGACAGGACCTTTGCGAACGCCATCGACCACATTCGTGCGTTGTTCCGGGGCGGCCACCCGATCCTGGGGGTCTGTGCCACCGGTATTCTGATTCGTGCCGTGGGGCCGCTTGTCGAGGACAAGCACACGGAGCCACCTGTCGTCGCGCTGGCCGAGGATGGCGGTGTTGTCGTTCCTCTCCTTGGCGGTCATCGCGGTGCAAACCGGCTTGCCGAGAAAATCGCCAGGGTTCTGAAGGTCGAGCCCGCCATTACGACGAGCAGTGAACGACGGTTTGGCGTGACACTTGACGACCCTCCGGCGGGTTGGCGTCTGGCCAATCCCGAAGACATCAAACCGTTTCTGGCGGCATTGCTCCATGGCGAAGGGGTTAGCCTGGACGGCGAGGCCGAGTGGCTCGAGGGCAGCGGCCTCCCGTTCGACATCGACGCCGATCGAACCATTCGGATCACCGAGCGCAATGTCGAGGGATCGGAGCGCGCCGTGATCTACCATCCCGCCGTTCTTGCTCTGGGCGTGGGATGCGAACGGGGGACCGAGCCGGAGGAACTGGTGACCCTGGTCCGCGCCGGCCTGGCCGATGCCGGTCTGGCCGAAGCGGCCGTGGCCGGCGTCTACTCCATCGACCTCAAGGCGGACGAACTGGCGGTTCATGCCGTAGCCGCCGCCCTGGGTGTCGAAGCCAGATTCTTCTCCGCGCCGGTTCTGGAGGCGGAGGCGCCGCGGCTCGCCAACCCGTCCGACCTGGTGTTCCGTGCCGTGGGGTGTCATGGGGTTGCCGAGGGCGCTGCCCTCGCCGCGGCCGGGCCGAACGGCACGCTCGTGGTTGCCAAGATACGCTCAAGCCGGGGCACCTGTGCGGTTGCGCTGGCGCCCGAGCCGATCGGCGACGTCGGACGATTGCGGGGCCACCTGTCGGTCGTCGGCCTTGGTCCCGGCGATCCGGCGTGGCGAACCCCGGAGGTCGAGCAGACGGTCAGCAGCGCAACGGATCTGGTCGGGTACCGTCTCTATCTTGATCTGTTGGGCCAACTGGCCGAGGGCAAGACCCTGCATTCATTCGACCTTGGTGAGGAAGAAGTCAGGGCGCGCGCGGCTCTGGATCTTGCCGCCGAGGGGCGGCATGTGGCGCTGGTCTGTTCGGGCGACCCTGGAATCTACGCGATGGCCGCGCTGGTCTTTGAGCTTCTGGAGCGGGAGCGCCATGCCGAATGGATGCGAATTGTGATCGACGTCGCGCCGGGCATCTCGGCTCTGCAAGCGGCTGCGGCACGAATCGGCGCGCCCCTCGGTCACGACTTTTGCGCCATTTCCCTTTCGGACTTGCTGACGCCCTGGACGGTGATCGAACGCCGTCTCGTCGCGGCTGCAGCCGGTGACTTTGTCGTCGCGCTCTACAATCCGGTTTCGCGTCGCCGCAAGCGGCAGTTCGCGGCGGCGGTTGAGATTCTCGCGGCGGAGCGCCAACCCGACACGCCCGTCGTGCTGGCGCGCAGCCTTGGCAGGCCGGGAGAACAGATCAGCGTCGTCGACCTGAAGGACCTGACGCCCGGTCAGGTCGATATGCTCACGGTTGTGCTGATCGGGTCCAGCGAAACCCGTCGGGTCGCTCGCACGGATGGAGGCTGCTGGGTTTACACGCCACGGGGCTACGCAGCGAAGCTAGCCGGCCCCGCGAGGGTTTCGGCATGACCGTGCACTTCATCGGAGCCGGACCGGGTGCAGCGGATCTGATCACCCTTCGCGGCCGTGACCTCATTGCCGCCTGCCCGGTGGTGCTCTATGCGGGCTCTCTGGTTCCGGTGGAGATTCTTGACCACGCGGCCCCCGAGGCGCGAGTTATCGATACCGCACCGCTCACGCTGGACGAGATCATCGCGGAAATCGAACGGGCTGATGAAGCCGGCCTCGACGTCGCCCGGGTCCACTCCGGTGATCCGTCGCTCTATGGAGCGATTGCCGAGCAGATCCGGCGACTGGTGACGCTGGGGATCGCCTATGATGTGACACCCGGTGTGCCCGCCTTTGCCGCGGCGGCCGCGGCGTTGGGCCAGGAACTCACACTGCCCGGTGTCAGCCAGACGGTTGTGCTGACCCGCACGGCGATGAAGGCGTCGTCGATGCCCGAGGGAGAGGAATTGGCCAGGTTCGGGGCGTCGGGGGCCACACTTGCCATCCACCTGTCGGCACGCAACCTCAAACATGTGACCGAGAGTCTGATCCCGCATTACGGTGCCGACTGCGCCACCGTCGTCGTCTATCGCGCCTCATGGCCCGACCAGCAGATCATCCGCGGCAAGCTGGGCGACATTCGCAGCAAGGTCAGGGCGGCCAAGATCACGCGGACGGCCCTCGTCCTGGTCGGGCGCGTATTTGAGCAGCCGGACTTCACCGACAGCCGGCTTTACGCCGCCGACCATGTCCACCTTTTGCGACCGCGCCGCCGCTCCGGCGCCTGACCCGCGGCCGGTTTTCGCGGTCTGTCGGCCGCTCACGTTTTTGTTCGGGCCATGATCCAGGCCTTGGCCTGTTCCAGGTCGTCCACCGTTTCACCCGGCGGTGGCTTCGGGCGGGTGATCATGACGACCGGAAGGGCCAGGTGGCGGGCAGCGAGGATCTTGCCGTAGGTGGCGGTGCCGCCGCTGTCCTTGCTGACCAGGACGTCAATGCGATGCGCCCGCATCAGGTTCGCCTCCTGCGATGCCGGGAACGGCCCGCGCCCAAGGATCAACTCGTAACGGCCGAGCGGCGGGGGATCGCGCGGTGGATCGATCAGGCGCACCAGGAACCAGTTGTCTTCACAGGCGGCAAAGGCCTCCAGGCCCTGCCACCCGGAGGTCAGAAAGACCCGTTCACCTAGCCCGTTGAGCGCGCGGGCCGCAGCATCCTGATCGGCGACCTTGATCCAGTTGTCGTCCGGCTCCCGTATCCAGGCTGGTCGAAGCAGCTTCAACCGCGTCAGGCCGCGAGCATCGCACGCTTCCATCGCATTGTGCGCCATGGCGGCGGCAAAGGGATGGGTTGCGTCGACAACCAGGTCGAATTGCTCCTCTTTCAGATAGTCGGCCAGGCCGTGGCTGCCGCCGAATCCACCGGAGCGCGTGCGCCCCGCGGGGAGGACCGGGTTCCGGGTTCGTCCGGCGAGCGAAGTGGTGACGGCGATGGTGTCCTGGTCGGCGGCCCAGGCGGCGAGGGCCAGCGCTTCGGCAGTGCCACCGAGGATGAGAAGCTTAGCCATCCGACCGCCCGACCAGGTTTCCTTGCCGGTCGAAGACGAGAACATCGACCTGGATTGACCCCAGCAGGACCTCGTTTGCGGTGTTTCGCGCCCGGTTGGCCACCAGGTCGCCGAGCGGCAGATCGCCCGACAGGCTGAGAACCTCGCTCGCTGTATTGGCTCTGCGGCACGCGTCGACCAGTGCGGCACCACCACCCAGCGCACCAACCTGATCCGCCAGCCAGTCGAGATCGACCTGGCTGCGGCCGGAATGGAGGTCGAGATGGCCCAGCGCGAGTTTGGAGATCTTGGCGAAACCACCCCCGATCGTCAGCTTTGGTAGCGGGTGCTTGCGCAGATATTTCAGGAGACCGCCGGCGAAGTCGCCCATGTCGAGCATGGCGTGATCCGGCAGCTTGCAGAGTGCCTGAACCATTCGCTCGGACGTCGATCCGGTGCAGGCGGCGACATGGGTCAGGTTGGCGGCTCGGGCCACGTCGATGCCGCGATGGATGGAATGGATCCAGGCGCTACAGGAATAGGGAACGACGATACCGGTTGTTCCCAGGATCGAAAGGCCACCGACGATTCCAAGGCGCGGATTCCAGGTTCTGGTCGCCAGGGCTTCTCCCCCCGGGACGGAAATCTCGATCCGGAGATCACCCGGATCACCATCCGCGCCGGCTGCCTCGGCAAGGGTCTCCTGCATCATCCTGCGCGGCACCGGGTTGATCGCCGGTTCACCGACCGGTAGGGGCAGACCAGGCTTGGTGATCGTGCCGACGCCGCTGCCGGCCAGAAACCGGATTCCTGTGCCCGGCGCCCCGCGTTCCACCCTGGCGACGACCTCAGCCATATGAGTCACATCGGGATCGTCACCCGCGTCCTTGATGATCCCGGCAAGGGCATAGCCGGGACCACGTTCCTCCCGGGCCAGGGCAAAGGCGGGCCGTTGGCCGCCGGGCAGGGTGATGGTCACCGGGTCCGGGAATGCGCCCGTCGTCAGTGCGGTATGGGCGGCGCGTGTGGCCGCCGTGGCGCAGGCACCTGTGGTCCAGCCACGGCGCAGGGGGCCGTCGGGTTTGCGTTCCATTCCACCTATCTATAAATCGGCCACGCGACTTGGCCTGGTCAAGTCATTGCACGGGCCAGTGGAGCGAATTTGACATCTGACAGCCACTTGCGGCCGGGCTGACGCTGAAATAACGGATTCAAGAAGCGCCGCCGGGATCAGAATGAACACTCTGCCGTTCGATCTACCCACCTTCGAGCCCGGATGGGTCTGGCTGGCCGGTGCCGGGCCTGGCGATCCGGGCATGCTGACACTGACCGCATTCCACGGGCTGCGTTCCGCGGATGTGGTGGTCTATGATGCACTGGTCGGCAATGAAATTCTGTCGCTGGCATTGCCGGACACGGTCCTGGAATACGCCGGAAAAAGGGGTGGCCGTCCCTCGCCCCGGCAGGCGGATATATCACGCCGGCTGATTGACCTGGCCCGGAACGGTAAACGTGTGCTGCGTCTGAAGGGTGGCGATCCGTTCGTTTTTGGCCGGGGCGGCGAGGAAGCATTGGCTCTGGTGGCGGCCGAAATCCCCTTTCGGATCATCCCGGGCGTTTCCAGCGGCACCGGTGGGCTGGCCTATGCCGGCATTCCCGTCACCCACCGGACGACCAATTCGGTGGTGACCTTCCTCACCGGGCACAACCTCACCGCCGACGTGCCCGGCCGGATCGACTGGGGTGCGATTGCGCGGGGCTCGCCGGTGATCGTCATCTATATGGGCCTGAAGCATCTGGCCGATATCGCCGCGCGTCTGATCGCCGCCGGGCGTTTTGCGGATGAGCCGGTCGCGGTGGTCAGCCAGGCCAGCTTGCCGGGTCAGCAGGTGGTCGTTACGACCTTGGCGCGCTGCCACGAGGAAGCCGAGGCCGCCGGAGTCGCGGCGCCGACCTTGATCGTGATCGGCGAAGTCGTCCGTTTGCGATCCGGGCTCGATTGGCTGGGCGCGCTCGCCGGGCGCGTCCTCGACGCCGATCCCCTGCGCCAGCGGCACGACCGGGAGGCCGGCTAGTTCTGTTGCACAATGATTGTGACTGTTTGAATGTTTCGATGAGATAGGGGCAGACAATATTGGACCTAACCATCTGGGTTGAGACC
>JAAEOR010000017.1 GCA_024222895.1 Hyphomicrobiales bacterium
GACGCGTCCAAGCGCCTCAGGATGAGGTCGGTGGGTGCACGGGTCAGCGTTTTCCGTGCGATGTCCCTTGAGCCAAAACCACGACCTCATGCTGAGGTGCGCGCGGTACGCGCGCCTCGAAGCACGCAAGGCGATGCAGAGGGCCCCGGGTCCTGCGGTCCTTGCCTCGAACGACCTATCAGGATGAGGCCCGTAATTGTAGACGTTGCCGATGAGTCCGATGGGCGGTGACCCCGCGAAGAAAAGCCATCTCAACAGAAGATTGCTTTTTCCCTCCTCATCCTGAGGTGCCGCCGCAGGCGGCCTCGAAGGACGCACTGGTCTATCCCAGATGCGCCAGGTCCAAATCGCCACCCACTAGCCAGTCCGGTTCGTCGTTGTCTCGTCCAAGAAACGGAGCCGCGGCACGCCGACAGCGAAACCCTTGGTGTCGAAGGCGGCAACCGTCTCGCGAACCGCCTTGGTGACTGGATAGCGCTCGGCCGAGGATCCGGTTGCATAGCCGTGACAACGGGAGCGGCTCAGGAAAGCCTTCACGACGTCGAAGCCACGCGGCGCCAAGGGCCAGCACCGTAACGCCCCAGTCTCGCAAAGGGTCTCGTCGTTTCGACTCTCAAGATGATCGGCGTTGCGGCTCAGCGCTACGATTTCCGCACCGCGCCAGGCGAGGCTCCGGGCCACGGCGCGGCCTCTGCCTTTTCCCGCACCGGTCACGAGCAGGCGCCGGCCGCAGAATCCGTTCACGCTTGCAAAGGCCGAGCTGGCCAGCCGGCAGACCGGCCAGCCCGTGGGCGAGGGCTTAGCGTCCCATCGCCGCCTTCGAGTAGCGTGTGCACTGCTCGATCATCGCCGCCGCATCGGTGTCGGCGTCGATCATGCGGAACGGGCCCGACCAGACGACCGACACGTCTTCACCGTTCATCTCCTGGACGAACGCGTCGGCAACTGCCACGCCGCTGTCGTCGATGCAGCGAAGCGGTGAGGCGCTCAGCCAACCCTCAGCCATGGCGGTGATCTCGTCGCCAGTCCCGCCAAAGCCCATCGTCATGATCTCGTCGGATTTGCCGGCCTGGCGGACCGCCTGGCCCGCACCGAGACCGACCGCCGTGGACACGCCGTAGATCAGGTCGATATCGTCGTGGGCGGCGAGGAGGTTCTGGGTCGCGTCATAGGCCTTGACGCGGTCAAAGTCCGTATGGACACCGACCAAGACCTCGATGTCCGGAAAGTTCTCTACGATGGACCGGAAGCCGTTCATACGCTTGTCGCTGACCACGCCGGGAACACCTTGCAGGATGGCGATCTTGCCCTTGCCGTCCACCGCCAATGCAGCCCAAGCGCCGGCAAGACGGCCGCCTTCCTCATGGTCGAAGGCGATGTAGCGCATCGCGCGCGCCTGCTCGTCTTCGTGAGGCTCAAGGAAGTTGTAAACGA
Organism: Hyphomicrobiales bacterium; assembly: GCA_024222895.1. GTDB lineage: Bacteria > Pseudomonadota > Alphaproteobacteria > Rhizobiales > Kaistiaceae > Bauldia. The sequence continues at coordinate 1,435 of JAAEOR010000017.1, forward strand.
CAGTTGGAATACCGGCGGCCTTCAGCTTGCGCAGGGCCGGTATTGCCGACTCGTACTCGGTGGCCCCAAGAAAGACGTAGTCGACGCCCTTTTGGATGACGCTTTCCACCTGGGCCAACTGTCCGGCATGATCGGTTGCGTTGGCAACGGCAAGCTGCTGGACGTTGTGGTCTACGCCCAACTCGTCGAGGCGCCCGCTCATGGCGTGGTAGACGCGCTCCCACGCATCGGAAACATCGAACGAGGGAGAGAGGTAGGCTATCTCCAACGTGTCTGACTTGGCCGGGTTCGCGGCGCCGACGGCACCAAGGGCGATCGCGGCAGCGACGCTTATTGCAAATTGGCGAGTAGGCAGGCTCTTCATTCTTGTTCCTCCGTTGATACGGTGCATGTTTAACACGCCCGTTGTTGTCAGCCCGCCATCTACGCCGGTCGCGGGCCGAATTCACGTCTAGCCGCTGTGGGAATTCTGATCCGGGGCGGCCCGGCGATGGTGGAGCCAGTGGCGTAGCTGCGATGAGCGGAGCCACTCGATCCTGTTTTCGCGGATGTTGTTGAGGGTTACCGCCACAACGACGATGACGCCGATCGCCACAAGCTGCCAGAAAAACTCGACGCCGGCGATCACCAGCGCGTTGTTCAGCATGGTGAGCAGGATGGATCCGGCAAGGGTGCCGTAGATTGTACCGCTGCCGCCAAACAGGCTTGTTCCACCAATGATGGTGGCGGCGATAACGTGGATCTCCATCGCTGTGCCGAGGGTTGCCTGCGTTCCGTCGATACGGGCCATCCAGATCAGGCCGCCGACGGTCACGCAAATGCCCATGAAGGCGTAGACGACGACTTCGATCCGATTCACCGATAGGCCGGCCAGGCGGGCGGCCTCACGGTTACCGCCCACGGCGCGGCAATGGACTCCGAACCGAGTCCGGTTGAACAGCCACCAGGAGAACGCCACGAAGACCGCGGCAATGATCACCGGGACCGGTACGCCGAAGACGTGACCCTGGCCCAGCCAGACGATCTCGGGTGGCAGGCCGTAATAGAGTTTGCCGGAGGAGTGGAGCAGGGCGATCCCGCGATAGGCGACCATTGTCCCGAGGGTCGCGATCAGGGAGGGGATTGCAAGGAAGGCGACCATCAGGCCGTTGATGGCACCCAGCGCGGCGCCGAGCGCGAACATGATCGCCAGCGCTGGCGCCGACGCCATGCCCGCGTCGATGAATCCGAAGAATACGCAGGTCACCAGTGCCAGCATCGATCCGACCGAGAGATCGATTCCGGCCATGGAGATGACGAAGGTCATCCCCATCGCCACGATAATGTAGGTGGACGCCTGGGTGAGGATATTCAGGAAGTTGTCGACATTGGCGAAGCGCGGATTGATAAACGTGAAGACAATTCCGAGCGCAATGATAACGAGGGTGAGGCCGAGGCCCTCGAGCCGAAAGCGACGATCGGCGCTGCCGATCAGCTTGTCGCTGCGGGCCGTATCGTTTGCGGCTGTTGATGACATGATTACGCCCCCCGGTCTGCTTTCGCTAGGCGGTGCCTAGGGTGATCATCGCCACGACGGACTCACGAGTCGTATCCCCGGTTCTCTTTGCTCCGACGAGACGGCCGTTCTTCAGGACGACGACCCGGTCAGCGATCTGAAAGACATGCTCCAGGTTGTGGCTGATCATGAGGATGGCAATGCCCTTGTCGCGCAGGCTGGAGACAAGCTCCATGACGCGCCGCCCCTCATCGACACCAAGAGCCGCCATGGGTTCGTCCATGATGAGCAGGCTCGGCTCGGACAGCAACAGTCGTGAGATCGCGATGGTCTGCCGTTGCCCGCCGGAGAGCTTGATCACCGGCTCGTTCAACGTCGGGACGGAAATCCCGAACCGCTCCAAAAGGCCGCGCGTTTCCGAGCGCATTTTGGCGCGGTCAAGCTGTCGGAACAGTCCGAACACACGGAAAGTCTCCTCGCGGCCGAGGAAGACGTTCTCCGGTACCGTCAGGGTATCCACCAGGCCGAGCGACTGGTGCACGGTCTCAATGCCCGAGTCGGTGGCGTCTTTCGGGCTGGCAAATTCGATCGGCACGCCACGCAGACGAAGCTCACCGCCGTCCGGCCTGAGGGCGCCGCATAACATCTTGATCAGTGTTGACTTGCCCGCGCCGTTGTCCCCAACCAGCGCAACGATCTCGCCGCTCTGGATATCGAGATCGACGCCGTCGATCGCCTTCAGCCCGCCATAGGATTTGTGGATGTCGCGCACCGAGAGGAACGGATGATCCGGTTCGGAATTGGCTGCGCTATCGGACATTCTCGCATCCCCGTCGCGAGGGGCCCAAGCCAACATCGATCCAAAAGAAGAGAAGATCAGTGGCCCCGCGCCACAATGTTACCGTATCCCGCCCTTTGTGCAAATTTGGCGGTTTCCTCGGAGGAGGGCGCGCCGCTCTCGACCGCGAGGCAATGGAGAGGTTCTTCAGTCCGGCTGGACGCGCCAATCGCTCAGCCTGGGCGCCGCGACAATCCCGGAAGCGCGTCGAAATCGCCGCGAACAAGCGCTTTCTTCTTTGCCCGGCTCCAGCCCTTGAGCCGACGTTCCATTGCGATAGCGTCAACAATCCGATCGTAGTGCTGCGCCCATATCAGCTGCACCGGCCGTCGCGCAGCCGTGTATCCGTCGAATGTATCGTTCTGGTGCTCGCCGACCCCTGTTTCCAGCCAGTCGTGCCGCGTGAGCCCCACATAGAAGGAGCCGTCCCGGCATTCGAGCATGTAAACATAAGCCATGACCGACCGTAACGTGGGGTGCGCGAAGGGCAAGCGGCGGGACGCTGCTTGCGTTTCCGCGGTGCGTCCTTCGAGGCTCGAGCGTTGCTCGAGCACCTCAGCGACTGTGTTGTTTGTCAAGCGCTTTGCCATTTGTTCCTGTCTCGAATGATTGCGTTGAGGATTGTGAGGAGCTTTCGTGCGACGGCGATGATGGCGAC
>JAAEOR010000018.1 GCA_024222895.1 Hyphomicrobiales bacterium
GATGACCTTCGAACCGGTCGGCGACGTCCCGCCCAACGATCCGGGCAACTACTGGAACACTGGCCCCGGCCGGATCCCGCAACATCACACCCGGGTCATCGACTACTGCAAACTGCTTGGCGTCGAGCTGCAGCCATTCATCTACTACGACGCGGCGAACCTGATGCAGAACGACGCCTGGAACGATGGCAAGCCCGTGCAACTGCGGCGGCTGCGCAACGACCTGCGCGGCCATCTGTCCGAACTGCTGGCCAAGGTCCACGACCAGGGCGCGCTCGATCAGCTGATCGAACCGGCCGACAGCGAGGCCTTCCTGGCAATGCTGGCTCAGTTCGGCCAGTTGACCATCGAGGATGCCAACATCGTCTACGAGACCGCGGCGCTCAAATCGACCTTTCCACGCACTGGCTTTCGCGTCGAACCCGGCGACGTTGCAACCACCGGGTCGCCCTTCCCGGAGCTCAGTCTCGACGACATCGTCAAGTCCGAGTTCTGGCAGAAGGGCATGTTCGACAGTCTCAGATACTTCTGGCAGGCGACGCTGATGCAGCCGGTCGACGGCATGGACATGATCGTCAAAGGCTTCCATCGGGCGGACATACCCGGCGGACGCACGATCGGCGATCTGATCCTCTACGACCAGCCGGTTCGCACCATCGACCTTCAGGACGGCAAGGTATCGGTGATCACCAGCCGGGGACCGCGTCCGCCGGCCGACTATGTCGTCGCCACGGCTTCGCCGGGTCTGATCGCCGGCTTCGGCGGCAATCTGCTGGGTGACCGGGACAGACATATTCTGTCGAGCATTTACGTTGGTCCGGCCTGCAAGGTCGGCCTCCAGGGCCGCTCGCGCTTCTGGGAAGAGGAAGACCGGATCTATGGCGGTATCTCGTTCAAGCGCGGACTGATCGTCCAGATCTGGTATCCATCCGCAGGTTTCAACAGTGCCACCGGGGTCCTGACCGCCGCCTACAACATTGGTCCGCCGGCGGCGACGTTTCAGCAGCTCAGCCGCGCCGAGCGGATCGAAACCGCCTTGCGCGAGGGCGAGAAACTCCACCCTGGCTATCGCGACAAGGTCTTCGCCGAAAACGCCGCGTCGATTGCCTGGGCGAAGATGCCCTATCAGACCGGTGCCTTCGCTTTCGAGACAGCCTTCGAGCAGCCGGAGGTGTTTCGCCAGATGGCGGGGCTCGCTTCGATCGGCGACCGCGTCTTCCCGGCGGGCGACTGGTTCAGCCGCTGGCCCGGCTGGCAGGAGGGCGCCCTCGACAGCGCCCACTACGCCACCGACCGCATCCTCGAGTTCGCGAAGCAGGCAAACTAGCGCGCAATTCAAACGGTTTGGACTTTTCCGTCAGGAACGGACCACGAGCGCTCCTGGTGTGGTATCATACTGCCGTCGGCCGCATTCCGGAGAGGCATCATAGGCGCGCAACGGGATGCCTGTTCGACGATACAGATGAGGTGACCGAGGAGGGACCCATGATCCGCTTTGCCATGCTGGCGGCGCTGACAATTGCCGGTTTCACCGCACCGGCTCTGGCCAATGATACCGCCACCACCGACGGCCTGTTCGTCAACATCAGGTCAGGCCCCGGCGTCAACCATCCGCCGATCTGTCTCGCCTGGCCCAACGTCCCCTTCACCGTGACCCGATGCGAAGGGAACTGGTGTCACGTGAACTACCTTCGCTCGACCGGTTGGATGTCGGCCAAGCACATCGACTTCAAGAACTAGCTGCCGGTCCGGTTCCGACAGTCGGGCCTCTCGCCGGAACGGCAGTGGCTTCGCGGCGCCGGTCGCAGCACGGGAAAAAGGGCGTCCTTGCCGAGCAAAGCTCGCAACGGTGGCGGGGCGCCGCCAACGGTGGGACGCGAATACTTGCACGCCCCGCCGCCGGTCGCCTCCGGGGCCGCGGGTCACACCGACAACGACGGCGCGGTACCGTAAAGCAGCACCGCGGACGCCGCGAGGCAGGCGCCGGCGCGGACGCTGTTCCAGAACGTCCAGTCGGGGACGTATTGGCTGGTCCAGTATTGCAGGCCGTCCGCCGAGGCCGCATCGAGCGCCGCAAGCGCATTGTTCATCGGCACATTGCGAACCACGGTGACCCCGAAGGCGCCAAGGACGTAGAGGGCTGCAGCCGCCAGGAAGGGCGCCGGCTCGGCCAGCGTCATCACGGCGCCACCAGCCAGAACCAGCGACACCGGAACCATGCCGAGAAACAGCGCCATGAAGGCGTAGCGGAATACTTCCCGATTGATCGCCTGCATGGCTTCCGGGCCACCGGCACCGCCGGTGACCCGGAGCGCCCGCATGATGAAGTCGGAGAAGGCCAGGAACACGCCGCCCAGGACGGCGAAACCCAGGACCGAGAACTGTGAAAGTATGAGAAACCAGGTGTGCATGTCAGGAGTTCTTTTCTGGAGGGTCTTCAGGAGAAGTTCCGGCGCTTTGCCGCCCGGAAAGAGCGAAGAACAAATCCGCCCGGGGGGCGCCGGCGCACCGGTGCGCCACCCAGGGGAAGAGAAGTCAGGCGGCTTCGGACCAAGCGCCCGCCACAACTGCAGCGCGGGCGAAGTCGCCGAAGTCCCGCGGCTGTCGACCAAGGGCACGCTGGACGCCGTCGGCGAGGTGGGCGTTGCGGCCATCGAGGGTTTCGCGCGCAATGGCGGTAAAGACATCGGCGATGAAGGCGCCGCCGATCTGGACCATGCCAGCGTGGAACGCCTCGAAGGTGATCGGCTCGTA
>JAAEOR010000019.1 GCA_024222895.1 Hyphomicrobiales bacterium
ACCCGCGACGCCAAACGCTATCGAAGCTACTTCCCCAGACTGGCCATCATCGCGCCAGGCTAAAGACTCCGCCCTACTTCAGAGTCACCCAGCGGCCCGTTTCACCCGACTTGAGGATGGCGTCGCAGACCTTGGTGGTCTCCAATGCCTCGCGGAATGTCGGTGAGGCCGGCTTGCCGGTCTGCAGCCCCTTGAGGAAGTCGGCGACTGCGTGGACGAAGGAATGCTCATAGCCGAGTGTCAGTCCCGGGACCCACCACTTGCCCAGATAGGGATGCTCACCATCGGTCACCAGGATCGACGTCCAGCCGCGCAGCCTGCCTTCGACGCTGTGATCGAACCATTCGACCCGGTTGAGGTCGTGCAGGTCCCACATGAATGACCCGTGCTCGCCGTTGATCTCCAGCGTGTAGAGCGCCTTGTGACCGCGGGCGTATCGGGTCGATTCGAACAAGCCAAGCGAACCGTTTTTGAAGTGGGCCATCACCGCGGCAGCGTCGTCGATGCCGACCGCTCGCATCTTGCCGGTGTCGGCGTGCTTACGCTTCTTGACAAAGGTCTCGGTCATCGCAGTGAGATCGCGGATTCCGCCATTGATCCATAACGCCGTATCGACGCAGTGGGCGATCAGGTCTCCGGTGACCCCGGAGCCGGCCGCCTCGACATCAAGACGCCAGGTGCCGGCGCCGCCCTGCGGAACGTCGGGGGAGATGGTCCAGTCCTGCAGGAAATTGGCGCGGTAGTGGAAGATCTTGCCGAGGCGACCCTCGGCGACGATCTGCTTGATCAGCGTGACGGCCGGGACCCAACGATAATTGTACCAGACCATGTTGGCGACGCCGGCCTTTTCGATCGCCTTGACCATCCGGGCGCCTTCCCTGGCATCGCGGGCGATCGGCTTCTCGCAAAGCACCATCTTCCCGGCCTTCGCAGCCGCAATCGCGATGTCGACATGGAGATCATTGGGGACACAGATATCAATTGCGTCGATATCGTCGCGCTTGACCAGTTCCCGCCAGTCGGTTTCGGTCGACTCGTAGCCCCATGTGTCGGCAAAAGCCTTGACCGCCTTCTTGTTCCGGCCGCAGGCGGCCGTGAGGACCGGCTCATAGTCGAGGTCGAAGAAGTTGCCGACCCGCCGGTAGGCGTTTGAATGGGCTCGACCCATGAATCCGTAGCCGACCATGCCGATGTTGAGTGGTTTCTTTGCCATCTCGCGTTTCCCGTCTTTGTCTTTGTTGGTTGCGGCTATTCGCGCCAGCCGTGGGCATCACGCACCTTGATCATGGCGTCGAGAATGTCGTTCCAGGTATCCTGGCGCCCCATCACCTCATTGGAGAACATGCAGCCATCCCAGCAGATATGCCGCATCGTCCTGGTGAGATTGCCGTTGTCGTCGCGGAGCCAGTAGCCGGCATGCTTGGTGATGTCGAGCCGACCGTTGGGGTCGGTCACCAGGCAATGGCGCCCGGTCTTCTCATGATCGCCTGAGCCAAAAACCGTGCCGTCATTCTGGGCAATATGAAAATCGAGCGTCCATGGGCGCAGCGCGTCGGCAACCTGCTTGTAGGCGGCGTCGAGGGCGTCCGTGTCGCTCCAGTCGAAGTCCTTCGGCAGGATACGATCGGCTTCGGCGTTGTAGCCGAGCGTATAGAGCATCGAATGAGCCATATCGACCTGAAAGCCGACGACACCGGGTCGATTGACCATCTCCAGCAGCTTAACCATTTCCCGCCAGGAGTGCATGCCGCCCCAGCAGATTTCACCCTCGGCGACGAGAAACTCGCCATGCTCCTCAGCGATGTCGGCGGCTTTGGAGAACGTCTCGGCAATCAACTTGGTGTTGCCTTCGGGGTCCTTGTCCCAGTCCTCGACGCTTGCCGAGGAGTCGATGCGGATGCCGCCGGTTGGTCGGACGCCGATTTCGCGGAGCTGTTTGCCAATCGCGCATGCCTTGCTGACCTGGGTCAGAAACCGTTCGCGGTCCTCTTCCGATCCCATCGCCGAGCCGCCTCCGGCCCCACGCCAGATGGGTGCCACCATCGAACCGATCTTGAGCCCAAAGCCGGCGATGTGATCGGCCATCTTTTTCACTTCGTCAGGACTGCTGTCGATATCGAAATGTGGTGCGGCGATGAACAGATCGATGCCGTCGAACTTCTGGCCGTCCACTTCCGCGCCGGCAGTGAGTTCCAGCAGCGTGTCGATCGGAATGATGGGCTCGGAATCCGGCGCCCCTTTGCCGACTATGCCGGGCCACATTGCATTGTGAAGTCGTGGGTAGTCGTTGCCGTCAGCCACTGTCAGTTCTCCTGTTGTACCGGACTGGCGTCCGTTCCGTGTTTGTTTGTTTCGCTATCGGGTCAGTCACGCAAGGTCTTCCAGGGGGCCTCGTCGGCAACGTCAACCAGTTCGTAGCCGTTCTCGCCGACGCACGGGCCAAGGATCGCGGTAACCTTGGCCTCGTTGTCGCCCACGTTGAACGACGCGTGCACCATGTCAGCGGGTATATGGGCGGAGTCGCCGGGGCCGAGAATGCGCTTCTCGCGGTCGACCCATTGCTCGACAGTGCCGCTGACCACGTAGATGACCTCTTCCTGGTCCGGGTG
>JAAEOR010000020.1 GCA_024222895.1 Hyphomicrobiales bacterium
AAGGACAACCCGGTACACTGGCGGCCGTGGGGACCGGCGGCGCTGGAAGAAGCGCAGCGCACCAACAAGCCGATCCTGCTCTCGGTCGGCTACGCCGCATGCCACTGGTGCCACGTGATGGCCCATGAAAGCTTCGAAGACGCCGAGACGGCCGAGGTGATGAACCGTCTCTTCGTCAATATCAAGGTTGACCGCGAAGAGCGCCCGGACATCGACCAGATCTATATGAGCGCCTTGCATGCCCTTGGTGAACAAGGCGGCTGGCCTTTGACGATGTTCCTGACCCCAACCGGCAAGCCGATCTGGGGCGGCACCTATTTTCCCAAGACCGCCCGGTTTGGCCGACCGGGCTTCGTCAGTGTCCTTGAGGAAGTCGCCCGGATCTTCCGCGACGAGCCCGACAAGATCGAAACCAACACGACAGCGATCCTCAATCATCTATCCGAACAGACCAGACCGCCAGGCGGCTCGGTGACCCTTGATACCGATTTGCTTGACCAGGCCGCCGACCGCCTGCTTGGCCTCATGGACGGTGCGAATGGCGGCACGCGCGGCGCCCCCAGATTTCCACAAACGAGCTTGTTGACCTTCCTGTGGCGAGCGGGCGAACGCACCGGCAATTCAGCGTTTCAAGACGCCACCCTGTTGACACTGCGCCATATCGCCCAAGGCGGCATCTATGACCACCTCGGCGGCGGGTTCGCACGCTATTCGGTCGACGAGCGCTGGCTCGTTCCTCATTTCGAGAAGATGCTCTACGACAACGCCCAGCTTATCGAATCGATGACCCAGGCGTTTGTGAAGACCGAAGACCCCCTGTTCCGCCAGCGCATCGAAGAAACCATCGGCTGGCTTGAACGGGAAATGATGACGCCGTCTGCGGCCTTTGCCGCCAGCATCGACGCGGATTCGGAGGGCGTCGAAGGAAAGTTCTATGTCTGGCAAAGGGACGAGGTCGACGACGGGATCGGCGCGGACGCCGAGCTGTTTTCGCGCGTCTACGATGTCCTGCCCAACGGCAATTGGGAGGGCTCCAACATTCTCAATCGGCTCCATGCCATGATGCTCGGATCCGACGAGGACGAAGCCCGCCTGGCGACCGCCCGGCAAGCGCTCCTGAGCCGCCGGGCATCCCGTATCCGCCCCGCCACCGACGACAAGATACTCGCCGATTGGAACGGCCTCACCATTGCCTCCCTGGCCTTTGCCTCGGCGACTTTCAAGCGCCCGGACTGGCTCGACCTCGCTCGAAACGCGTTTGCGTTCATAACCGGCCCGATGGCGCGCGATGGCCGGCTCACCCACTCCTGGCGCGACGGAAAATCGGTCTTTCCCGGGCTCGCCACCGATTATGCCAACATGATCAAGGCGGCTATCGCGCTCTACGAAGCCACGCTTGAGACGGACTACATCGCGGAGGCGGAACGCCTGGCCCATCTGGTCCGGGCCCATCACTGGAACGTGGACCAGCCAGGGTTCTTCCTGTCCGCCGACGACGCTGAAGCGCTGATTGTGCGACCGCTTTCGGCCACCGACGAAGCAACACCCAGCGCAAACTCGGTTATGGCGAAAAACCTCGTCCGCCTCTGGCATCTCACCGGCAACGACGCGTTCCAGCAGGATGGCGACGACCTGATCGAAGCGTCGGGCCCGGCAATTGCCGCCAACCTGTTTGCATCCGCCGGCATGCTGTCCGCCCTCGACTTCCGAATGAACGCCGTCGATGTCGTGATCATTCGGCCAACCGCCGACGACACCACCGACCTCATGGAAACCGTGCGATCGCACTGGACACCGAATACGATCCTGTCGGTCCACACCGGCTCGGCACGGCTGCCGGACGGACACCCCGCCGCCGGGAAAGAAAGCGTGGCGAACCGGCCTACGGCCTATGTCTGTCGGGGCGAGACCTGTTCGCTGCC
>JAAEOR010000021.1 GCA_024222895.1 Hyphomicrobiales bacterium
ACTTCAACCACTTCACAACCACAACTGGAGGAACCAGTATGAACGACAATGTCTTTCCACTGGGTAAGGAGGATTTACTCAAGGCTTACCGCACGATGAAAACCATCCGCGAGTTCGAAGAGCGCCTGCACGTCGATTTCGGGCGCGGCGAAATCCCGGGCTTCGTGCACCTTTACGCCGGCGAGGAAGCCGCCGCGACCGGCATCATGATGCATCTCAACGACCAGGACCGGATCGCGTCGACGCACCGCGGGCACGGCCACTGCATCGCCAAGGGCGTCGATGTCAGCGCAATGATGGCCGAGATCTACGGCAAGGTCACCGGCGCCTGCCGCGGCAAGGGCGGTTCGATGCATATCGCCGACCTGTCGAAAGGCATGATGGGCGCCAACGGCATTCTCGGCGCCGGCTCGCCGCTCGCCTGCGGCGCCGCGCTGGCGGCGCAGAAGCTCGGGCATGGCGGCATCGGCATGAGTTTTACCGGCGACGGCGCTTCCAACCAGGGCACCTTCCTCGAGAGCCTGAACCTCGCCGCGATCTGGAATCTGCCGATGGTGTTCGTCGTCGAAAACAACGGTTACGCCGAGTCGACCTCGGTGGATTACGCCACCGCGGTGGATTCCTATGCCGACCGGGCCGCCGGCTTCGGCGTGCCGGGCGTTATCGTCGACGGCACCGACTTTTTCGCCGTCCACGAGGCCGCGGGCGAAGTCATCAGGCGCGCGCGCGAGGGCGGCGGACCATCGCTGCTGGAATGCAAGATGGTGCGTTTCTTCGGTCATTTCGAGGGCGATGCGCAAACCTATCGCGGCGAAGGCGAGAACGAACACAACCGTGAAAACCGGGATTGCCTGAAACTGTTCCGTGCGCGCGTCACCGAGGTCGGCGCCGTCGACGGCGGCGAACTCGACACCATCGACAGCGAAGTGCTGGCGGCGATCGACCAGGCGGTCGAACAGGCCGTGGCCGCGCCGCTGCCCGAGGCGACGGATCTTACCACCGACGTTTACGTCCGCTACTGATGCGCATCCGCGTGCAAAATTTGAGGAGAATTCGAAATGGCTCGTAACTTAAGTATGAAAGATGCAATCAACGAAGCGCTGGACCAGGAAATGGCGCGCGATCCGACGGTCATCGTCATGGGTGAGGACATCGTCGGCGGCAGCGGTTCGCCCGGCGAAGATGATGCCTGGGGCGGCGTGCTCGGCGTCACCAAGGGGCTCTACGCCAAACACGGCGACCGGCTGATGGACACGCCGCTGTCCGAGAGCGCCTACATCGGCGCCGCGGTCGGCGCCGCCACCTGCGGGCTCAGGCCGGTCGCGGAACTAATGTTTCTCGACTTCATGGGGGTGTGCTTCGACCAGATATTCAACCAGGCGGCCAAGTTCCGCTACATGTTCGGCGGCAAGGCGGAAACGCCGGTCACGATTCGCGCGATGGTCGGCGCCGGCTTTCGCGCGGCGGCGCAGCACAGCCAGATGCTGACCCCGATCTTTACCCACATACCCGGCCTGAAAGTGGTCTGTGCGTCGAACGCCTATGACGCCAAGGGACTGTTGATTCAGTCGATTCGCGA
>JAAEOR010000022.1 GCA_024222895.1 Hyphomicrobiales bacterium
AGGATCAACCCGATGACCACGGCGTTTACCGCCATCCCGATGAAGATAACCAGATCGACGAAGCGTTTGCGAGGCACCGACATCGCCGAAGCCTATCCGAGGGCTGGGGCTCGGTCCAGTGATCGGTGTCAAGCCAAACGGATCTCAGTGGGGTTGACGAATGTCTGAGCAGCCCGGCGAACGGGAACGCTTTGCGTGGGCCGGGCCGACCTTGTTCATCCTCGTGCTGGTCCTGGTGACAGTATTCTTCTGGTGGTTCGTGCGGGCCTAGGCGGGAATGGGCGAAAGGAGAACCATGGACATCAAGAGCTTTTTTCTGCCTTTCACCGGGGCGCTGGCGGTCTTCGTAGTGGCGTTTCTGCTGCTCGACGCTGCGGCCATGAACATGCAGGGCCTGAGCCTGTTTTTTTATCGGTGATGGGAAGGGGGATTGACAGAGGTATGCGTCGACTTCGTCCAGTATTGAACATCGGACAGGAACTGGTGATCCTTGGGCTCGCCGTCTCCGTCGTCGCGCTCGCTCTCGGTTATTTCGATCAGATTGGCGCCTTTGCCGCCGAGCACCAGGTCACAGCCGGCGATGCGAGCGCGGCTGGTCCCTACCGACCTGCGCCGACGCTCACTGCCGCCGACTATCCGACCATCGCCGGCATAAACAGCCGGGTCGCAGTTTGGATATTTGCCCAGCTTCACCTTTGGTTTGCGGCCTTTGTCCTGGCAGTGCCAATCTTCGTCTTCATCATAGAGGCGATTGGCATGCGTACGCGCGACAAGCGCTACGACGACATGGCCTATGAGTTTATCAAAGTCTCCATCACCGCCTATTCCCTGACCGCCATCCTGGGCGGACTTCTGCTGTTCGCTTTGATCCTGTTCTATCCGCAACTGTTTACCTATCTTTCGACCATATTCGGCGAGTCGATGTTCTATTACGCGCTCCTGTTTTTCGCCGAGAGCGCTGTCCTTTACCTCTATTACTACGGTTGGCACTGGCTGCAGGGCGGCTTCAAGAAGTGGGTGCATTTGACGCTGGGCTTGCTGCTCAACGCAGTCGGCACGACGCTCATGCTGCTCGCCAATTCGTGGCTGACCTTCATGATGAGCCCGGCCGGCGTTGACGCCGCCGGCGTCTTCAGCGGCGATAGCTGGGCCGCTATTCACAATTTCCTGTGGAACCCCATCAATATCCACCGTTTCGTCGCCAATATCGCCTTTGGCGGCTCCATCGTCGGCGCCTTCGCCGCCTTCAAGTTCCTGACTGCATCGACCCAACAGGAGCGCGCCTACTACGACTGGATGGGCTACAACGCAAACTTTATCGCTATTTGTGCGCTGCTGCCATTGCCTTTCGCCGGCTACTACCTGGCCGCCGAGATTTACGCCTACAGCCAGCAGATGGGGATCACCCTTATGGGCGGCATCTTCGCGTGGTTGTTCATTATCCAGGCGGTGCTGATCGGGACGCTGTTCCTGTCCGCCAATTACTATCTGTGGTGCGGAATGGGGCGTAGCGACGGCGCCAAGCGCTACACCAAATTCATCAAATACATCGCCATCGTCCTGATCTGTGCCTTCCTGGTGTGGTTCACGCCGCACACGCTGGTTCTCACCAACCAGGAATTAAAGGCGCTGGGCGGACCGTATCATAAGGTCCTCGGGCCGCTGGGTATCATGCCGGCGAAGAACACCGCGGTAAACGTGATGATCATATTCACGGCGCTCAGTTTCATGTTTTACCGGCGCGCCAACAAGATTGCCGCGGTGACTTGGGTCAATGTCGGCAACGCAATTCAGGTGGCCCTGTATACGGCCGGCATTGCCAACATCATGTTCCTCGGAATTTACCACGGGTACTTCACCAATACGGTTTACAAGGTAGCGGCGTCGATCCCGCAGGTATTGACCACTCTGGTGGTCATCGCCGCCAGTATCACTCTCGATTCGTTCATGTATAGGGGCGCCAAGGCGGTGGGGCCTCTGCGCTGGGGGCGAATTCCGGAGCGCGCCCAATATGCCCTGTTCCTGCTCGCCGTTTCCTTCACTTGGTTGATGGGGCTAATGGGGTATATCCGCTCCGGCATTCGCCAGCACTGGCACGTCGTCGACATTATGCGCGATGCCTCGCCCGATGCTTTCACGCCGACGCTGGGTTATGCGGCCAATGTGGTTTCGGTCGCCGCCGTAATTTTCATGGCGATGGTGATTTTCGTCTTCTGGATCGCTCAGGTCGGCGGCAACAAGACAGTGCCGGCCGGGTACTGGAAGGAATAGGCGATCATGCGGCAGTTCCTTGCCGTCATTGCGTTTGCGCTGCTGACCATCGGCTTCTTCGCCGGGTATTCCAACTATGGCATTCCGCAGATCGAGCCGGCCCCGCCGCCGACGGCGGAAAAGCTCGATCTCGGTTCCATGTCAATGGAAGCCTTTATTGCGGCCGGAGAAAAAATCTTCAGCGGCAAGGGGACTTGCACGCTCTGCCACAACTCCCTTGGCCGTGCGCCGGATTTGGGCGCAATCGGCGATCTCGCTCCGAAGCGCCTTGCCGATGCCCGCTATGAGGGTGAGGCCGGCACTGTCGAGGAGTATCTGATCGAGTCGCTGGTTGAGCCATCGGCATTCGTTGTCGCCGGGTTTGGCAAGAAGGGCACAAATGACAGCGAAAGTCCGATGCCGAAAGTCTCCAGCGGCAGCGTCGGCCTTTCCGAGGCCGAGGTGGCAGCCGTCGTCGCCTATCTCCAGGACCAAGGTGGCATCGAAGTCACGGTCGAGATTCCTGCCGCCACAGGGGAGCAACAAGACGAAGAAGTGGAAGCAGAATTGGAGGAGGAAGAAGAGCCTGAACCACGCGAGCCGATCAGCGATCCGGCGGAACTCGTGGCCATGTTCACCTGCGACGCTTGCCACATGATCAATGGTGAGGGCGGCGAAGCTGGGCCCGATCTCTCCAAGATCGGTGCCAGCCGCGACCGAAACTATCTCCGGCTCGCAATCGTCAATCCCAACGCCGACATCGCCGAGGGCTTCGAGCCGGACATGATGCCGGAAGACCTGGCCGAGCAGATCTACGTTTCGGAACTGGAAATCCTGGTGGATTTCCTGGCCGAAATGAAGTGAGGAGGCGGCGGCTGTGAAGATTCCCAGATTGTTGCAGGCGGTGTTGGTTCTGGCGGGGGTCTATCTCGGTTTTATCTTCGTCTTCAACTACGTCCTCGATGCGGTGATCCCGTCCAGCCTGCTTGCCATGTACATGTTCTTCGTCGCTGCCGGCGTCTTCATGGTGTTCACCCATGATGAGGAACAGACGCGCGAACTGGTCGCCCCGATCAAAGCCCTGGTCGAGGATCCGTCGAGGCGCGCGTGGCGCAATATCGTCTTCGTCATCGTCCCGCTGGCGGCCGGGGTGGGTGCTTATCAGCAGATGCAGGCGAGCTTCAAGGCGCCTTTGGGGCTATGCACCTTTCATCTGGCGCCGTCGACCACGGCGGAGATTTTCAGCAAACGGGACAACCTGCTGGGGCTG
>JAAEOR010000023.1 GCA_024222895.1 Hyphomicrobiales bacterium
CTAGCGCGCATTTCTCAGTGTGCCGTGGAAGGCACGTTCACCCAGTGGGTGCGAACCCCACCCGGCAACTGTCGCTCCAGCCGGTAGCAACCGAGGCGGTGGTGGAAGTAATGAAGCCATTGAAGCACTTCGGTGTAGAGGGTCATTCAAGTGACTTGGCGACCATGCAGGCCGCAACGAGTAGTGAACGCTGAGCAGGCCTCGAAAAGTGCAATTCGGAAGCCGACCCGTCTGAGATTCGGGGAAGGCTGCCATCACCGGGGAAGCGAGCGACATCGGCACCCGGTGGTTCCGACGGGGTAGTGGCGGCAGCATGCATGGAAGAGGGAGAGCGATGCAACACGGGAAGCCCCATTGAGCGGCGATGCGTGTTCGCCAACCGGTGATCCGTGAGGATCGGGCCGGGTTCTGTGGGGTGGCGGATGGGCTCGTAGTACTGGCGAAGCCGGGTAACGCCGGAGGAGGGAAGGAGCCCTGGTTCAGAGTAGACGCAACACGAAGCACTAGGGACGGAGGACTGGCATGAGCCTACAAGCCTCGGCAAAGGTTCAGAAGCTTCAGACGGCGTTGCATGTCAAAGCGAAGGAGGAGCCCAGCTTCCGTTTCTATGCGCTATACGACAAGGTGTATCGGGACGACGTTCTGGCCGAAGCTTGGCGGTTGACCAAAGCCAATGGCGGCGGGGCCGGAGTGGATGGCCGGACGTTCCGGGACATTGTGGCTTATGGCGTTGAGCGGTGGCTGAGCGAACTGGCGGAAGACCTCAGGACGAAGACGTACCGGCCGCAGCCGGTGCGCCGCGTCTACATTCCCAAGCCTGATGGACGGCAACGGCCTTTGGGCATTCCTGCAATCCGGGACCGGGTGGCGCAGACGGCGGCGGTGCTTGTGCTGGCGCCGATCTTCGAAGCGGACCTGCAACCGGAGCAGTATGCCTACCGGCCGGGACGCAGTGCCCACGACGCGGTGCGTCGGGTTCACTCTCTGCTCAACACCGGGCACCGGGATGTCGTGGATGCGGATCTGTCCGGCTACTTCGACAGCATTCCCCATGCGGAGCTGATGAAGTCTGTAGCCCGGCGGGTCAGCGACCGGCATATGCTGGCGCTGATCAAGCTGTGGCTGGTGATGCCGGTGGTTGAGGAGGACGGCAGGGGCGGCAGGCGCCGCACCAATCCGGCCAAACGCAGCAAACGGGGCATCCCGCAGGGTGCGCCGATCTCGCCGCTGTTGAGTAACCTGTACATGCGGCGGTTCGTGCTGGGCTGGAGGGTGCTGGGCCATGCCGGGCGTCTTGATGCTCACATTGTCAATTACGCCGACGATCTCGTTATTCTGTGTCGTGGCAGCGCCGAACAGGCGATGGCAACGATGCGGAGGATGATGACGCGGCTGAAATTGACGGTGAACGAGGACAAGACGCATCTCTGTCGCGCCCCCGATACGCCATTCGACTTCCTGGGGTACACCTTCGGATGGTGCTACTCGGCAAAGACGGGCCGGGTGTATATCGGTACCCGTCCATCGAAGAAGAGCATCGCCAAGGTCTGCCGGACCATCAGCGACGCGACCAGCCGACGATGGCTGCTGAAAGATACTCCTGACAGAGTGGATCGGCTCAACCAGGTCATGACCGGTTGGGCGAACTACTTCAGTCTGGGGCCGGTCAGCAAGGCCTATCGTGCGGTGGACGCGCACGCGAGGACCCGGCTCCGTTGGTGGTTGTGCGCCAAGCATGGACAGTCGGGTCGGGGAACGGCGCGCTTCCCCGATGAGCACCTCTACATGATGATGGGGCTCAACCGGCTGTCTGAGCGCACGCGCGACCTTCCGTGGGCGAACGCATGATGCTCTGTCCGAGCGCCGGATGCGGGAAATCCGCACGTCCGGTGCGACGAGCGGCGACTGGAAACGGGGCCAGGGCACGGATTGAGGCACCGGCAAATGGCGTAAGCCGCCGGCAAACGGCCACTCCCCGATGCCCAAAGCCACCGCGCCAGTCGTCGACTCTACCACTCGATGTGGACTGCGCCGGCTCAAGCGCGGGACGGGGCGGGAGAAGCATGACGTCCGTATCAATGCGATCGAGGGCTTCGCCACACCTTGTCTCACGCTTCGCCGGCCCGAAGAGTTGCACACCGCCTTGGAGTATGCGCAATGGGGGCAAGTGGAACCTACCGGCTCTCGGCGAGCAATCGCGCAACAAACGCGGGGAGTTCCGGTTGACTGGCACGCCGGTAAGGTAGCACCGGGAGCGGCGGATCGGCCGGCTTCTGTGTCCGGACGGCGCGCTCGGCCTCGAGAATGCGCCTTGCCGCCTCATAGGAATCGTTGAGATCCTGATTGACGATGACATAGTCGTACTCGGGCCAACGTGCGATCTCCGCTCGGGCGTTCTCGAGGCGGCGATCGATCACATCGGTGTCGTCCTCAGCCCGTCTTTCGAGCCGCGACCTTAATTCCCGCATGGATGGCGGTAAGACAAAAATGCCAACGGTGTCAGCCGGCATTGCTGTCTTCAACTGCCGGGTTCCCTGCCAGTCGATGTCGAAGAGCACGTCCCTCCCCGCGGCAAGTGCCGCCTCGACCGGGGCCCGCGGCGTTCCATACAGGTTGCCGTGAACTTCCGCCCATTCAAGCAATTCGCCGTCTGCCCTCATTGACAAAAAGCGATCGCGATCAATGAAGTGGTAGTGAACGCCGTCAACCTCGCTGGCGCGCCTCGC
>JAAEOR010000024.1 GCA_024222895.1 Hyphomicrobiales bacterium
CAGCGTCTGGTCGGAATCGGTCAACCTGGCGCTCGACATCGCTCCGAAGATCAAGGCCGGCGTTGTCTGGATCAACGCGACCAACCTGTTTGACGCCGGTGCCGGCTTCGGCGGCTACAAGGAATCGGGCTACGGTCGCGAAGGCGGCCGGGAAGGTGTCTTCGCCTATACGCGGCCGGCCTGGCTGACGACGGCCGCGCCGATCGAGGCGCCACCAACCCGACCCGCATCGATCGGCGATGCGCCGGCGGTCGGCGGTATCGACCGAACTGCCAAGATGTATATCGGCGGCAAGCAAGCACGACCGGACGGCGGTTACACACGACCGATCGCCGGCGCCGATGGCGGACTGGTCGGCGAAATCGGCGAGGGCAATCGCAAGGATATCCGCAACGCCGTCGAGGCGGCGCGCAAGGCGACCGGATGGGCCCGCGCCAGTGAGCATCTCCGCGCCCAGATCCTCTACTACATCGCCGAGAACCTGGATGCGCGCGCCGGCGAATTCGCCGGCCGGCTGGCTTCACTGACCGGCGAACGAAAGGCACGGGCGCGCCGGGAGGTCAATGCCGCGGTGACCCGTCTGTTCGACTTCGCCGCCTGGGCCGACAAATACGAAGGTGCCGTTCATCGGCCGCCATTTCGCGGTTTGGCCCTGGCGATGAATGAGCCGGTGGGCGTGATCGGTATCGTTGCGCCCGAGACGCCGGGCCTGCTCGGCTTTGTGACGTTGATGGCCGGGGCGATCGCCGCGGGCAATACGACGGTCCTGGTCCCGTCGGAGGGACAGGCGCTTGCAGCCACCGATCTCTATCAGGTTCTCGACACGTCCGATCTTCCCGGCGGCGTGGTCAACATCGTCACCGGCGACCGGCTTGGTCTCGGCCTCGAACTCGCCAAGCACGACGCGGTCGACGCGATCTGGGCTTTCGGCGACCGCGACATGGCGGCCGCGTTCGAACGCGCTTCGGTCGGCAATCTCAAACAGACCTGGTGTGAGACCGTCGCCCGGGACTGGACCGACCACCGGATCAGCGGTGGTCGCGAGATTCTGGGCCACGCCACGCAGGTCAAGAACATCTGGGTACCGTACGGGGAGTGAGGGTACGGCGTTGAAATCCCGGCTACGGTTGCGTAGCGGTACCGCCGGTCACCACGCCGCGTCCATGCTCCTCGGAACGGGGACTTGCGGTTGCCGTATTGCGAGCGGGAACACCATCCATGTCTGACATCGACACCAAGCGGCGCACAAAGGTCAAGCCGAAGACGGAGCGGCCGCGCCTGCACAAGGTCCTTCTGATCAACGATGATTTCACCCCGCGCGAATTCGTCGTGATGGTACTGAAGGCGGTGTTCAAGATGAACGAGGAGCGTGCCGCCCAAGTCATGATCACCGCCCATCAGCAGGGCGTTTGTGTGGTCGCCGTTTTCACCAGGGACATCGCCGAGACCAAGGCCACTGAAGCGACCGACATCGGCAAGAGTGCAGGGTTTCCTCTGCTGTTCACCACCGAGCCCGAGGAATAGGGACCGCCGCGGCGCGTTGCGGCCGGACTCGGATTATCGCTGATCGCCGACTTTCTTCTTCGTTCTTTCCCGGCGAAAAAGTGCAAACCACTTTTCCTGACAACGCTCCTAGCGCTCCGCCATCGCCAGCCGTGCCGCGAAGCCGGCAAAGGCGGCGGCGAAGGTGCGCTGGATCCATTTTGTCGCGCGGCTCGAGGACAGCACCCGATTGCGGATA
>JAAEOR010000025.1 GCA_024222895.1 Hyphomicrobiales bacterium
AAAGTCGGCAGCGCAAGCTACGCTGCCGACCCGGTTCCTTGTTGAGGGCAACCCCGTCGACCGTACCGACCGACGGTGCTGTCTGGCTAAGCGCGTTTGATCAGCTTCACGATCAGAAGCACGATGATCGCGCCGATCGCCGCGGAGATGATCGCGCCGATGATGCCACCGCCAAGCGTCAGGCCGATCGTCGGGAACAGCCAACCCGCGACGATTGCGCCGATGATGCCAAGCACAACATCGCCCACCAGGCCGAAACCGGCGCCGCGGACGATCATTGCCGCCAGGACGCCGGCGATGCCGCCGACGATGATCCAGATGATGATCGTTACGATGAGACTCGTACCTTCGACAGCTGCGTCTTCCATGGAGAACCTCCGAATTCGTTTCCAGTCGCGACTCGTTACGAACGCCTCACAATACAATCTCTACGAAAAATACTGAAGAAACAGCGCCTGGATCAGATTTCCGACAGTGCCTGACACCAAGCCCGCATTGCTCATACTCCATGCGGTCTGCAACCCGTTGGGCCGGATCGAGTGTGAGGAATGCGGGCCAGTCGACCAGGCCTGACGGATCCGGCTTTGCAAGGCCGTCGGTGGTTTGAAGGATCAGAGCGAGTGTGACGTAACAAACGGATGTGTTGCACAGCGGATTGCCGCGCGTTCGACACCGGCACGCCCCGCGGAAGCATGTGGGTCAGATCGGCCAGATGGTGCGCCCATAGAGTTCATTCAGGATCTGACCCAGGCCGACATAGGCCGCCACAGCGCCACAGATGATACCCTCGTAGCCCGCGATCCTGAGCACAATCACGTTGCCGGTGCCGTTGGCAATGGCAAGGAGGAAGAAGAGTACGGTCAGTGTCAAAAACACGACCTGCAAACCGCGGGTGAGTTTCAGAGTGCCGATGAACAGGACGGCGGTGAACAACCCCCAAATGGCCAGGTAGGCGGCCATTGCGATCGATCCAGGGGCGGTACCGAGGTTCAGGGCCGGGATCAGCAGGATACCGGCAAGGCTCAACCAGAAGAATCCATAAGATGTGAAAGCGGTGGTGCCGAAGGTGTTGCCTTTGCGCCATTCCATCATCCCGGCCAGCACTTGGGCCAGCCCGCCATAGAAGATGCCCATCGCCAGGATCATCGCGTCGAGCGGGTAGAACCCGGCATTATGAAAGTTGAGCAGCACTGTCGTCAGTCCGAACGCGCAGAGGCCGAGCGGCGCCGGATTGGCGCTGGTGTCCCTTATGATCGTTTCGTCTGATGCGGCGAGTTCACTCATGAATGACGGTTCCCTCGATCCCGTGGATGCACCGGCGCCGACGCCCTGTTATGCATGAACAGAATAACGGTGCACTCGGTACGCGCCTTGCGTTCCATCAACTCAGGCGAACTAGGCTGACGCCTGGCAGTCGTGCGATGATGCCTGGCAGAGTCTGGGCGGGGGTGCAGCGGACGAGAGGAGGATGACCATGCCGAGCGACCACCAGAACCTGTTTGCGTTCTTCGAGCAGGACCCCGAGGCTGCGGACAAAGTGGTGTTCGGCCGCGTCTCCCATGCCGATCGGCGCGGCTTTCTCCGTGGCGCCGGACTGGCCACCATGGGCGCCATGCTCGGGGCCGCCATTCCGTTCCACCGCACTATGCCGGCCGGGCTGGTACCCGTCGCGTTCGCACGGGATGAAGTGCTGGTCGGCAAGGATGGGCTGATCCTTCTCAACGATCGTCCAGTTAACGCCGAAACACCGCCGCATCTGCTCAACGACGCGATCACTCCGAACGACCGTTTCTTCGTCCGCAACAATGGTGTCGTGCCGGAAAACACCAGCGCGGACGGTTGGCAACTCACCATCGACGGCATGGTCGACAATCCGATGACACTGACCATTCCCGAACTGCGAGACCAGTTCGAGGTGGTGACGCTGGCGCTGGTCATCGAATGCGGCGGCAACGGCCGGGCGTTCTTCGATCCGCCGGCCAGCGGCAATCAGTGGACCTATGGTGCGATTGGCTGCGCCGAGTTCACCGGAGTGCGGCTGCGTGACGTGCTGCAAAAGGCTGGCATCAAGGATGGTGTGATCTATACGGCGCACGAGGGCGCCGACGGTCATTTGTCCGGTGATCCGGACAAGAAGCCGATCTCGCGCGGGATCACCATCGAAAAGGCGCTGACCGACAACGTCCTGATCGCCTTCGCCATGAACGGAACGAATTTGCCCGTGCTGAACGGCGCGCCGCTACGTCTGGTGGTGCCCGGCTGGCCGGGGTCGTGTTCGCAGAAATGGCTGACCCGGATCTGGCTACGCGACGTCGTTCACGATGGCGCCAAGATGACCGGCACATCCTATCGTGTGCCCAACCGGCCCGTGGCGCCAGGCGAAGAGGTTGCCGATGAGGATTTCGAGATCATCGAACGGATGCCGGTGAAGTCGCTGATCACCAACCCGGCAACCGGCGCCGATCTGACCGATCGCCGTGTACCGCTCCGCGGTCATGCCTATTCCGGCGATCGCAGCATTAGGAATGTCGACATCTCCATCGACTTCGGCGCGACCTGGATGTCTGCCGAACTGGATCCACCGGTCAACGCCGGTGCCTGGCAGAACTGGCGGCTCGAAGTGACGTTTCCGAAGGCGGGTTACTACGAGGTCTGGTCGCGGGCGACCGACAGCGCCGGCGAAATGCAGCCCTTTGCCATCGCATGGAATCCGAAAGGGTATTTGAACAACACGATGCACCGGGTCGGCGTACGCATTGCCTGAACAGCCGAAGATGGTCGCGATGATCGTGCGCCGGCTTGCCGGTGCCCTGTTGCTTGCCGCCGTTTTTTCGGTCGGCGCTGCGTTGGCACAATCCCCGGACGACCAGGCGGCAATCGAGCCTGATCCTGGAGACGACTATGGCCTGCTGGTCGTCGCCCCGGGTGTTGTCGAGACTTATGGCTATTGTACGCCCTGCCATTCGGAGATGATCGTCGCCCAACAGGGCATGAGCCGGGAGAGGTGGGAGAAGCTGTTCGGCTGGATGGTCGAGGAACAGGGCATGGGCGAAATCGACGAGCCCGATCTGAGCATCATCCTCGATTATCTCGCAGCCCACTACAACACCGACCGGCCGAACTTCCCGCGGAACTAATCGGGCTAGAGCAATCCGCTTTCAGGTAGAAGCAGATCCTCGGTCATACCGCGCCTGGTTGGGGCATCCCCGATCAAGCCAGACGAAAATCAGGCGTCGCGTGCCATTGGATCGTCGCGCTGAAGCGTGGAAAGGCATGCCCATCCTCCCCCACTTTCTTGTGGGGGAGAGCCTCTCCCCCGAGAAATCGCTAACCCATGCACAGGTCTCCGAGCCTTCTTGGATAAGCGGGCCTTTCAGGGGCCTGCGCACAACGGTGCAACGGCGGCTCTCCCCCGCAAAACGCGGGGGAGGATTGCTGTTGCATCGTCGCGCGAAAAGCGGCGCACCTCAATCGCCCCTGCGATTCTGACAAAAAGCGGAATGCTCTAGGCGAGGGTTAGTTGGCGAGCAGCCCCTCGAGGTCTTCGACCGCCAGGGTATCGTCGTAGTCGCCCGCGCCGACCGTGTAGGGGGTGCCCGCGACCTTGAGGATGAAGGCCACTTTTCTCGAAGCCTCGCTGGCCTCGGCAAGCTGGTCGGCACCATCGTCTGCCACCGGCTTCGGCCACTTGTAGACGACCCAGCTGCCATCGGGCTGCGCCGACGCCTCGCACATCAGTCGGCCGAAGTCCCGACCATCAACATCTTCCAGCGTCGAGATTGCCAGCCCCTTCGTCCCCTCGATCGGGTGCGCGGCGATGACGTCCGCCGGGCAGTCGAGCACAAACACATAGCTGTCCTTCCAGACGAAAGGCGACTTGGCCTTGTCGAACAGCGCGAGCCCGGCCTCGCCGTTTTCCTCAAGATAGGTGGCCGCTTCGTGGACCTTCGCGACGACTTCCTGCGGTGTCGCGCCCTCGTCGGCTGCGACCGCCCCGCCAGCCATACCGATAGCGAGGCTCAGCGCGCCAGCCACCAAACGTATCGTCATATGTCATGCTCCTGATGTTCGATGAAGACCCACAATGGGTTGGTTCTACGCCGACTGTCGGTTCGGCGGCGAGGATGGATGCACCAGTATGCTGGTCCTGGTTCCGGCGCTCGTTTCAGTCCGCGATCAGCTTTTCGAGTTCCTCGACGGTCAGCGTTTCATCATAGTCTCCGGCGCCGACCTGGTAGGGCTGACCCGGGACACTGAGGACAAAAGTGATCTTCCGCGACGGCTGGCCGGTGGCCTCAAGCGCGTCATCGCTGGTGTCCTCGATCGCCCTGGGCCACATATACTCCACCCATCCGCCGTTCGGGTAGGCTGCCGCTTCACACATCAACCTTCCGAACGGCTTGCCGTCGACATCCTTCAGCGTGGACACCGGACGGCCGATGTTGCTGTTGACCGGGTGGGCGGCGGTGATGTCGTCGGCGCAGTCGAGCACAAAGACATAAGTGTCCTTCCAGACGAAGGGCGAGACCGCCTCGGCGAACATCGGCAGTCCGGCGTTGCCGGTCTCGGCGAGATACGCAGCGGCCTCTCGGACCTTCGCAACGACCTCATCGGGCGTAGCGTGCCCGTCTTCGGCTTGCGCCCCGCCAAAGACCAGGCCGAAGGCGGCGAGGGCGACCAGTGCTCGACCGGACAAACGGGTATTCATGGCAGTGCGCTCCTTGGATTCTGTGGACCATACCCCAGCTGTCCGGTCGTGTGTCCATCAGCCGGCCTATTGCCTGAAACGCCCGGGCCTATAGCGCGCATTCTCACACTCCATGCGGTCCGCGTTGCACTTTCGGGGGGTGCAGATACGGTGTCGGGTGGCGATAAGCGTATGAGGTCATACGGTTGAGCCGCATGACGCCGTAGATGCCCTCCGAAATGCAACCCTTCGGGCCGGCTGAAGCGCAAGACAGGGTGTGTCGCAGCCCTCGACCGTATCCCCGATACGGACTTCGCGCTTCTCCTGCCCTGTCCCGCGCTTGAGCCGGCGCAGATCACATCGAGTGTGAGAAATGCGCGCTAGCGCCGTCGGCGCAGATTGACGCCATTGGATTCAGTTGGAACCGAGCAACAGCCCGCTGGCGGCGTCGAGCCGAAAGGTCGATTTGGTGCCCTTGGTGTTGCTGAGCTCGATGGTGATAACGCCGTCGTTTTCGGCCGCCGAGACGACGCGCAGGTCAATCTTCTGTGCCCATGCCATCATCGCCGGAAACAGATCCGCGACTTGCCCCGGTTTGAGCGGTGCTTTGAGTTTTGGCACTTGCATCGGAATCGTGTGGGTGTGAATCGTTCCGTCCGCGTCGACTTCGAAGAAGCCGTCGCCATAGCCGAAAATCTGCTGGCATGACACGCTGCCCGTCGCGTTTTGCAGACAGCTGAGATCGTCCTTGACGAACCATTTCTGGTTCCAGGTTCCGCTGAGCCGACCCTCCCAGGTAAACGCGCCATAGGCCGTTCCGGTCGTCAGATTCCAGGTGCTGGTGCCGGTTGCCTGACCGCCCGCGCCAACAAACGTGAACGTGGCCCCGGTCCCCATCAACGCCTTGATGGCCTCGGCTTCCAGACGTCGCGCCTCGA
>JAAEOR010000026.1 GCA_024222895.1 Hyphomicrobiales bacterium
ATTCTCTGGTGATTGGCATGCCGGGGAAGGTTGCCCGTGCGTTGAGCAATGAGGAGATCGCCGCGAACCGCGCTTCGGCAGCCCACTACGCCGCAAACTGGCGGCGTTTTGCCAATGGACTTGAGGAGCGCTGAATCGCAATCGGCGGCTTGCACCGTCCCCGCCGTGGGTGTAGATGTTCCGTTTCCGACGATAGTGCCGCCGTTTTTGGCTCAAGGAGGGATGAATGCAAGTCAGTATGTCGATCATCCGCTCCGTTGTTATGCGCTATCGTGGGTCTCCGGACGGCCACTGACACCGATCTCCTAATTTCCCAACGATAGATTTCAAGCGAGAGCGCGACCGGTTCCGGTCTCGTCTCGCCGTTTCAAAGCTTCAACGCAAAGCGTCGACCCGCGCCACGGATCCCGTTCGCGCGCTTGCGGTCAGCGGCTTTGCCACAGGTGCAAGACTATGTTTCGTTTTTTCGAAGCTGTGATCGATCCTTTCCGGCCGCATGACGAGTCGATGCCTCCGGCGACGCTCACAGCCTTTTACTGGCGCTATGCCCGTCAGGTATGGCCGGGGCTCATCGGTTTGCTGGTCGCGGGTTTCGCTGTCGCCATCGTCGAAGTGGCGATGTACGACTATGTCGGTTCGATCGTCGATCTCCTTCAGACGAGCAGCCCGAGCAGCCTGCTCGCCGACCACGGTGACGTGTTCCTGTGGATGGCGCTCGTCATCGTCGTGGCGCGGCCGCTGATGATCCTGCTCCAGCAATTGCTGATCGACCAGACACTGGTGCCGTCTTTCACCAACCTGGTCCGCTGGCAGAACCATCGCTATGTCCTTCGGCAGTCGATCGGCTTCTTCAATGATGACTTCGCCGGGCGAATTGCCTCCAGGATCATTCAGACCGGACCATCGGTGCGTGAATCGGTGGTACAGACCTGCGAGGCAATCTGGTTTGTCTCGGTCTACTCGACCAGCGCCATCATCCTGTTTGCCGACATCGACTGGCGCTTGGCGCTTCCGGTGGTCGCATGGATCGCGTTTTTCGTCCTGACCCTCGTCTACTTCGTGCCGCGTATTCGCGACCTATCCACGATCGTGTCGGAGGCGCGCTCGACGCTCACCGGCCGTCTGGTGGACAGTTACACCAACATTCAGACAGTGAAGTTGTTCGCCCATGCCGCTCGCGAGGACGTCTACGCCCATGAGGCGATTGACGACCACAACGAGAAGCTACGGGCCGAGACGCGCATGATCACCGTCATGAACGGGTCGGTCATCTTCTCCAACAGCCTTCTCATTGCCGGCACGATGGCCCTGGCTATCTGGCTGTGGACCGATGCCGAACTGACCCTCGGTGCGATTGCGGTCACGGCTGGAATGACGATCCGAATCTCCACCATGTCGGGTTGGATCATGTGGACGGCGATCAATGTCTTCGAGGCAATGGGCACGGTGCAGGAGGGTATGCAGACCATCGCCCAGCCCAACGCGCTTGTCGACGGTCCGTCCGCCAAGCCGCTGACTGTAACGAACGGGGCCATCCGGTACGAGCGCACCCGGTTTCACTATGGGAGGGACGCCGGGGTCATCGATGAGTTGTCGCTGGATATCCGGGCGGGCGAAAAGGTTGGGCTGGTGGGGCGCTCCGGGGCCGGCAAGTCGACTTTGGTCAATCTTCTCCTGCGTTTCTACGACCTGGAAGGCGGGCGCATCCTAATCGACGGTCAGGATATCGCCCAGGTTACCCAGGAGTCGCTTCGCCGCCAGATCGGCATGGTCACCCAGGATACCTCTCTGCTCCATCGCTCCATTCGCGACAACATCGCGTATGGACGCCCGGATGCCGGTGACGCTGCGATCGTCGAAGCGGCACGATTAGCCCACGCCGACGCGTTCATTCCCGACCTCTCGGACCGTTGGGGCCGGGTCGGGTTGGACGCCCATGTAGGCGAACGCGGCGTCAAGTTGTCCGGCGGCCAGCGTCAGCGCATTGCCATAGCCAGAGTGTTGCTCAAGGACGCACCAATTCTGGTGCTCGACGAGGCGACCAGTGCACTCGATTCGGAAGTCGAGGCGGCGATCCAGGGATCTCTCTATCGCCTGATGCAGGGCAAAACGGTGATCGCGATCGCCCACCGACTGTCGACGATTGCTGCCTTGGATCGACTTGTGGTGATGGATGCCGGTCGGATCGTCGAGACCGGCTCACATCGCGAGCTCCTGCAGCATGGAGGTATTTATGCCCAGCTATGGAAGCACCAGTCGGGCGGTTTTCTTGGCATCGATGGGCGGGCGGCGGCCGAATGACCCCGACTGACGCATCCGCCCGAGGTTTGAATGAACCGATGAGCCGGGGCTCGTCGGATCAACGGAGCTGGAATCATGTTCGCGGCGTTTGAAAAACTGATCGACCCCTATCCCAAGGCGCTACCGGCGCAGCCGCCTACGGGTCTGTGGGCATTCTGCCTTCACTACAGCCGACCGTTTCTGCCGCTGCTTGTCGCGATGTCGGTGCTCACTACGGTCATTTCAGTCCTCGAGATCGTCTTTTTCGCTTTCGTCGGTAACCTGGTCGACTGGCTGGCGAGTGCCGACCGGGCCACATTCTTCACCGATCATGGGTGGCGCCTCGGCGGGATGGCCGCGGTCATCATCATCGTGTTCCCGTTGGCGATGCTTGTGCACTCATTGCTCTTGCACCAGTCGATCTACGGCAACTTTCCAATGTTGGTCCGCTGGAAGGCGCACCGGTACATGCTCGGCCAAAGCATCGAATTCTTCAGCAATGAGTTCGCCGGCCGGGTATCGCAGAAGGTCATGCAGACGTCGCTGTCGGTGCGCGAGACCGTGCTGAAGCTCCTCGACGTTCTCGTTTACGTATCCGTCTACTTCCTTGGTACAGTTGCGTTCGTCGGTGCCGCCGATCTGTGGCTGGTGGTACCGCTGATCGGCTGGCTGGCGGCGTATTTCGTCATTCTCATCCGTTTTGTGCCGCAGCTGCGGGACATCTCGAAGGTACAGGCCGACGCGCGTGCGCATATGACCGGCCGTGTCGTCGACGGCTACACGAATATCCAGACCATCAAGCTCTTCGCCCACAGCCGTCGCGAGGTGGACTACGCCCGCGGCGCGATGGACGAGTTCATGGTTACGGTCCACAAACAGATGCGGTTGGTCACCCAACTCATTGTCTGGCTGAACATCGCCAACTCGCTGCTCCTCGTGTCCATCACCGCGGTGGCGATATACGGCTGGCAACAGAATGTGATTACTCTCGGTGCCATCGCCGTTGCGATCGGACTGGTGATGCGCATCCGCAACATGTCGGAGTGGGTGCTGTGGGAAATCGCGGCCCTGTTTGAGAACATCGGCACGGTCCAGGACGGGATCAACACCATCGCCCAGCCGGTTGGGGTCAAGGACAAGCCGGAGGCAGGGGACCTCGAGGTCGAGCGCGGAGAAATCTGTTTTGATCACGCCCGCTTTCATTACGGGCGGCGGACCAAGGTCATCGAGGACTTCTTCCTCGACATTCGACCGGGCGAGAAAGTCGGGCTGGTGGGCCGGTCGGGCGCAGGCAAGTCGACTCTGGTGAACCTGCTGCTGCGCTTTTACGACCTGGAAGGCGGGCGCATCCTGATCGACGGCCAGAATATCGCCGATGTGAGCCAGGAGTCGCTTCGTCGCCAGGTCGGTATGGTGACCCAGGACACGTCTCTGCTTCACCGTTCCGTGCGGGACAACATCACCTATGGGCGACCCCTGGCGAGCGAAGACGAGATTGTCGAAGCAACGCGCAAGGCCGAGGCCGACGTCTTCATCACCGAGCTCGCCGATATGAAGGACCGAACCGGACTGGACGCCCATGTGGGCGAACGCGGAGTAAAACTCTCCGGTGGCCAGCGCCAACGCATTGCCATCGCCAGGGTGCTACTCAAGGACGCGCCGATACTCATCCTCGATGAGGCAACAAGCGCGCTTGACTCGGAGGTTGAAGCCGCGATTCAGCAATCGCTTTTCCGGCTGATGCAGGGCAAGACGGTGATCGCCATCGCTCACCGGCTATCGACGATCGCGGCCATGGACCGTTTGGTTGTCCTCGACCAGGGTCGGATCGTCGAAACGGGCACTCACGAACACTTGTTGCGACAGGGCGGGATCTACGCCCAGCTGTGGAAGCACCAGTCCGGTGGTTTTCTCGACCCGGAACTGCCGCAAGCTGTAGCCTGAGGCGGGGCAGTGTGAATCGCCCACCACCGCCGGGGTATTGGCAGTCCGGCGAGCGCCGCCAAGCCGCGACATTGTGCGCATTCGGCGCGGCCACACTGGACAAATTCCAGTCCCGCTGGCTAAACAAACCCGGCTGGCGGGAATCTGCGTGACTCCCGAGGCGAGCAAGGGCGAAAGCTGGCTCAATAGGGGAACAACATTGGCGAACTCTGATACCGCCGATACGCCGGAACCGACTCGTCGCGATTTTCTCTATGTTGCCACCGGAGCCGTCGCTGCGGTCGGTACAGCGCTGACGATCTGGCCTTTTATCGATCAGATGAACCCTGACGCCGCCGCGCTGGCGCTGGCACAGGTCGATGTCGATGTTTCTACGCTCGAGCCCGGTATGTCGCTGACGGTCAAGTGGCGCGGCAAGCCGGTCTTCATTCGCCATCGGACCGAGCAGGAAATCGCGGAATCAGCCGCCGTTCCGGTTGAGAGCCTTCCTGATCGGCTGGCGCGGAACGCCAATCTTCCGTCTGATGCACCCGCGACAGACGCCAATCGGGGTACCGAGGGGCGCGAGGCGTGGTTGATCCAGATTGGAATCTGCACTCACCTCGGCTGTGTTCCGCTCGGGCAACAGGGCGCCTATGGCGGTTGGTTCTGCCCATGTCACGGGTCGGCCTATGATACGTCGGGCCGAATCCGACTGGGACCGGCGCCTGAGAACCTACCCATTCCAGTATACGAATTCCTGTCCGACACCCAGGTTCGGATCGGCTAAGCGCTGAGGGGTCCGATGGAAGGCCATTCGACATATCAACCTACGAGCCGCGGTGCGCGCTGGCTTGAACGCCGGCTTCCCATCATTAGTTTTGTTCACTCGTCCTTCGTCGCCTACCCGACGCCCAGGAATCTGAATTACTGGTATACGTTTGGCGCCATCCTGAGCTTTGTTCTAGTCGCGCAGATCGTAACCGGCGTCGTGCTGGCGATGCATTATGTGCCTGACGGCGCCATGGCTTTTGCCTCGGTCGAGCATATCATGCGCGACGTCAATTTCGGCTGGCTGTTGCGCTATCTCCATGCCAATGGCGCCTCGCTGTTCTTTTTGGCGGTCTATATCCACATGTTTCGGGCCATGTACTACGGCTCCTACAAGGAACCGCGAGAGGTCCTTTGGATGCTCGGGGTACTCATCCTTCTCCTCATGATCATTACGGCGTTCATGGGATACGTGCTGCCGTGGGGTCAGATGTCCTTCTGGGCGGCCACCGTGATCACCAACCTGTTCACGGCGATCCCGTTGGTGGGCGAGGCGGTCACCCAGTGGCTTTGGGGCGGGTTCGCCGTCGACAGTGCCACGCTCAAACGGTTCTATTCCTTGCATTACCTCTTGCCGTTCATGCTGGTTGGCGTCGTTGCCCTGCACGTATGGGCTTTGCATGTCTCCGGCCAGAGCAACCCGACCGGCATCGACATCAAGTCGAAGAAGGACACGTTGCCCTTCACGCCATACGCCACGATCAAGGACACGTTTGCGACGGTCGTGTTCCTTGTAGCGCTGGCGTGGGTGGTTTTCTTCCTGCCCAACTACCTCGGTCATCCGGACAACTACATTCCGGCGGACTCGTTGAAGACGCCGGCCCATATCGTGCCGGAATGGTACTTCCTGCCATTCTACGCGATCCTTCGGGCGGTTCCGGACAAACTGCTCGGCGTGATTGCCTTGTTTGGTTCGATCGCAGTGCTTTTCATCTTGCCCTGGCTCGATACCTCGCGGGTGCGCTCAGCAGTCTACCGTCCGATTTATAAGCAGTTCTTCTGGATTTTCGTGTTGGTCTGCATTGGCCTTGGCTATCTTGGGTCGCAGCCTGCGGAGGGCGGTTACATTATCGCATCGCGAATCCTGACGCTGTACTACTTCATCCACTTCCTCATCATACTGCCGGTCATTGGACTGCTTGAGCGGCCGAAGCCGCTGCCGGCGAGCATCTCTGAGGCGGTGCTCAAGGACGAATCGGCGACCGGCGGCCCGGCCGGCCAGCCGGCGGAGTAGGGGGATGACGGACGTGCATCAGATGTCGACGATTATCCCGTTGCTGAAGGGCGGTGCCGTTCGTGCCGGCTTGTTTGCTGTCTTTGGCCTTGGCTTCGGGGCACTGGTGATGCCCGCTGCCGCTCAGGAAACGCAAGACGTTGAAGAGCCAACCCAAGCCGAAGCCGAAATCATCGACGAGGAAACCGAGGAGCACGACGAGTCGCATTTTCCGCTGAAGAAACCGCCGCTGCTCGATTGGTCCTTTTCTGGCGTCTTTGGCAAATACGATGCTGCACAGCTCCAGCGTGGCTTGCAGGTCTACCGCGAAGTCTGCGCCGCCTGCCACGGTCTGGAGTATGTTGCGTTTCGTAATCTCGGTGAGCCGGGCGGACTCGGTTATTCCGAGGAACAGGTCCGTGCCTTCGCGGCCGAGTACGAGCTGACCGATGGTCCGGATGAGTTCGGCGACATGTTCGAACGGCCGGCGATTCCGTCCGACCGCTTTCCCAGCCCGTTCCCGAATGACAACGCCGCGGCGTCAGCGAACGGTGGCGCATTTCCGCCGGATTTGTCGCTGATTGCCAAGGCCCGGGCGGCAGAACGCGGACCGATCTGGACCGTGGTGGACTTTTTCACGCAGTATCAGGAAGCAGGGCCGAACTACGTTACCGCGCTGCTGATCGGCTACGACGAGCAGCCGCCAGCCGGGGTCGATATCCCTGAAGGCACCCACTACAATCCCTATTTCCTGTCGGGTGCGGCCATCGCCATGCCTGCGCCGCTGTTCGACGAAATGATCACCTACAGTGACGGATCGCCGGAGACGGTGTTGCAGTATTCGCGCGACGTGTCGGCTTTCCTGATGTGGGCGGCTGAACCGCATCTGGCGCCACGCAAACAGCTGGGCTTCAATGTGGGCATCTTCCTGCTGATCTTTGCCGTGTTGATGTACCTGACCAAGAAGCGGGTGTGGGCGAGGGTCGCCCACTAAAGTCAGGTTTTCCGCCTATCGAGCAATTCCGATGGCCGCGACGGACAAAGCTGAGTTGATAGGAGTTGCCGAGAAGGAATTCTCGAAGCTCAAGACGACCCTGGACGGGATCGACGAGAAGACAGCGAATATCCCACATCCCACTGATGGCATCACGATCAAGGACACGATCGTCCATCGCGCCCATTGGCTTGGATTGTTTGAAGGTTGGTACCGCGGTGGGAAGGATGGTGAAACGGTGGTCACGCCGGCTCCCGGGTACAAATGGAACCAGCTGAAAGCCTACAACGCGAAAGTCCGGGAAGACGCCAGTGATGTGTCTTGGCCGAGTGCGCTGGCCCGGCTGGAGAATGCGCACAACGACTTCGTGGCGCTCCTCGATGGGATCGACGAGGCCGAGCTCTATGAACCCCATCGATACGCCTGGACCAACAACTGGACCGTGGGGCGCTGGGCTGAATCCAGTGGGCCGAGCCACTATCGCTCCGCCAACAAATACATCCGAGAGATCGTCAGAAAAACGACCGAGCGCGCCGCGTTGAACTGAGGGGTGGAGAGCTTTTGCCATCGCCAATGGGCGATGGCAGGCACTTTTTGAGGGCTAGACATGAACGCGAGGCGCGTCGATCTCAAAAGACTCATCCGGACGATTCCCGACTATCCGAAGGCCGGGGTTCAGTTCCGAGACATCACCACACTGCTGGCCGACCCGGCCGGTTGGCGGGCCGCGGTGGATGGCCTGGTCTGGCCGTTTCTGACGGCTGGAATTGACTATGTGGCCGGAGTAGAAGCCCGTGGCTTTATCCTTGGCGGTGCCGTGGCCCATGAGCTTGGCCGGGGTTTTGTTCCGATCCGCAAGAAGGGCAAACTGCCCGCCAAGACGATTGGCCAGGACTACAGCCTCGAATACGGTATCGACACCATCGAGATTCACGCCGACGCCATTCACGGCGGCGCGTGTGTTTTGCTGGTCGATGATCTCATTGCCACCGGGGGGACAGCCGACGCGGCCATCGAACTCATCCGCCGTTCGGGCGGCGAGATCGTCGCCGCTGCGTTCGTGATCGACTTGCCTGACCTTGGTGGCGCCGCGCGACTGGCTACCAAGGAAGTCAGCGTCCACACCCTCGTCAGCTTTGAAGGACATTAGAGCGATGGCCGACCTCCATGTCTACATCGGTTATCGTGAGGTTTCGTCGTGGTCCCTCAGGGCGTGGCTTCCACTGAAAAAGACCGGGATGCCGTTCGACGAGACGCTTATCCGTTATCGGCTACCGGAGCACAAGCAGCGGCTCCTGTCGGTGTCGCCAACGGGGAAGGTGCCGCTGCTCGTTCACCGTCGCGACGGCGCCGAGATCAAGGTGTGGGATTCGATCGCCATCGGCGAGTATCTGGCCGACTCCTTTCCCGGGGCACGGCTCTGGCCTGCCGATCCGGTCGCCCGTGCGTTTGCCCGATCGATCTCGGCCGAGATGCATAACGGGTTCCGACCACTGCGCGATCACTTGCCGATGGCGCTTCTCGAACGTCATCCGAAGGCGATTGATGACGTCGACGCTCAGGCTGACATCGCGCGGGTTGCGGAGATCTGGCGGCAGGCGCGCGACAACTGGGGCCGGAAGCAGGGTGGCCCCTGGCTGTTTGGCCACTACACGGTGGCGGACGGAATGTATGCGCCCATCGTGACCCGGTTTCGGACCTATGGCGTCGAACTCGATCCGATCTGCGAGGCATATATTGAGACCGTGACCGCCGACGCTGATTTCCGGGCGTGGGAAGCCCAGGCCGAGATCGACCCGCCGCAGGAGCCGTTGCCGGATTGAACGAATACCAGGCGGCGGAGTGAGGTTTGGCCGTGCCGGCGGAACGGTATGATCACTCGGGCGAATACGGCGCGATCGGAATCAACCATGCGCAGGTTGCAAAGTTTAGGGCATGGACCGGGATGCAGCCCGCGCCGCAAAAAAATGTCCTGTGCAGATGAAAACCGGCTCTTCACGCTGGTTCACACCCGTGGTCGTGACCGAAACGATTCCCCAGGCGGGGCGTGACGCCGATGGTCGCTTGCCGGAGACGCGGCCTTCAAAGGTGATCGTGTCGCCGGCGAAGACTGGCTTTATCCATTTGAGATCGTCGAATCCCGGGGAAGGTCCGAGCGCTGCCGTCGGCTCGCCGCGCGCGGCTGCACGCTCGATCGCGCGTGCGTAGTAGCGCGTCTGCAGCCCCATCATCACGGAAGCCGTGTGCCAGCCGCTGGCGCACAATCCGCCGAGGAGGCTCGCGGCCGCTGCCTTCTCGTCAACGTGAAAATGCTGGGGATCATACAATCCGGCAAAGCGCTTGATCTGGTCTGCTGAGAAGGTGTAGGCGCCGAAGTCGTGCACGTCGCCGACGGTGATCGCTTCGAAGATCATCGCGTCGGCCGCCTTTCGAAAAGGACCGGCCCCTCCAGCCACATGACCGCTTCGCCGTGCTGGTTCGAGACCTCGTGGCGAAACCGGACAATGCCGAGCGCCGGTCGACTGGCCGAATTTCGCGCTTCGATCACAGTGGAATTTCCCGAAAGACTGTCGCCGGGTCTGACCGGGCTGCGCCACTTCAACGTCTCGACGCCGGGAGATCCCACGCAGGTCGAATCCAGCAGGAAACCTTCACACAACATCCGCATGAATACGGCGCAAACGTGCCAGCCAGAAGCCGAAAGGCCAGCCGTCAGCTCGGTTGGAGTGGTTCGTTCGTCGAGATGAAATGGTTTCGGGTCGTATTCGGCGGCAAACGCTATGATGTCACCGCGTTCGACGCGACGCGTCGGTAGCCGGAGGCTCTGCCCGACTGTGAAATCCTCAAAATGCCGTTTGCCCATCTTTGCTGGTTCTCGCCCGATCATCCGCATCCATCATAACACCTGCTCATGGTCGCTGTGCTTTCTGGTCGATCGTCGACGCTGACCGCGACAGGCGTGATGTTCCAGCGTAAAGTGGTTCAAGCCTCAGCTCCGGACGACTGTCCGTGACAATGCCCATCGCGTCGGTGTTCGAGCATGATCGCACGAGTGGACGGCCAGAAAGGCGGCTTAAGGGAGTACGCGCTTCCGTTTTGCCCGAATGCGCGGCACAATGGAGCCGGGCTCGGAGGGCTTCTGTTCGGCGGGTGGACCTTGGTTCAAAGTACCGCGAAGACTGTTGATGCATATCTGGATGGACTAACACCGGAGCGTCGGAGGGACATCGCGTTGGTCCGCGACGTGGTTCGTGGGAATCTGCCGAACGGGTACGAGGAGATGATGTCGTTTGGTATGATTGCGTATGTGGTGCCGCTCAGCCGTTTTCCGAAGGCGCATAACAAGCAGCCGCTGATGTACG
The DNA here is from genome assembly GCA_024222895.1 of Hyphomicrobiales bacterium. GTDB lineage: Bacteria > Pseudomonadota > Alphaproteobacteria > Rhizobiales > Kaistiaceae > Bauldia. The sequence continues at coordinate 10,604 of JAAEOR010000026.1, forward strand.
CCGCGCTGGCCGCGCAGAAGCATCATATGGCCGTCTACCTCACCAACATCTATGCTGACGGTGAGGTCGCGGCCTGGTTTGCGGAGGCCTACAAGGCGACCGGAAAACGCATGGATGTCGGCAAGTCTTGCGTGCGATTTCGCAAGCTTGACGACCTCCCGCTCGCCTTGATTGGCGAGGCGATCGCCCGGACGAAAGTCGATGACTTCCTGCGCATGTATGAGCGATCACGGGAGAAAACAGCGAGATGAGGTTTTTTGCGACTATCCTGGTGTTCCTGCTGGCGTCTGTAGCGGTGTCGGCCGAGGGTTTCCGGCTCGAGCCGTACAAGGATGACCTCTTCAAGTACGAGCGCATCCTGGGACAGATGAACGGCGGCGCGTTCGTTGTTGTCGAGTTCGATGACGCACGGGATGTTGGCTTGCGGGACGAGATCCGGCTGAAAAAGGCATACGACAAGTTCGTTGACCTCAGCGTC
>JAAEOR010000027.1 GCA_024222895.1 Hyphomicrobiales bacterium
GCGACAGGCGACCGAACTGGCTCGACACGGACAGCGACGGGGACGGCCGGCCCGATGCGACTGAGCTTCGCCGCGACGCCAACGGCAACGGCCTGCCGGACTACCTCGATCCGGCGGTTTAGCCTTCGCAATTTGCGAACGCCACCGGTGCAAAGGCGATGGCAGTTCATGGGCGGCGAGGCGGTGTCGACATCGCTTCCCTCTCCGCGTGGGAGCGGGCTTGCGGCGTTGGCGTCGCAGGTCGCGGAACGCGGCCGAGGCGCTTATGCCGCTAGGGTGATGGGCTGAACGGTTGAGGACGAAGCCTGTGACGTCAGCATCGTTCGTGGTGCGTGGTCACGGTTTGTGCAACTTGCTTCCAAGTTCCGACCCCTCACCGGGTTTGTCCAGGCTCCTGCAGGCCCTCGCCAAGGCAAACCTGCCTCTCCCCCGAGGAGAGGCCGCAGGGCGTCAGCCGTCGGCGGCCCATCGATTTGCATAACCGTCCATTACTCGGACAGCGGTTAGCAGTATCGGCCGGAAGACGCCGCCGGCGTACTGGCGATTGGCCGGTTTTTCCGTATCTGCTGCTCGACGCGCGCATGCTGAATCACGGCTTTTTCACGCGGTTCTTCGTGTCCAGTTGACGCTCCCATGACGTCGTTCCGGCATGATCGTGGTCATGGATCAGGTTGAGAAGGAGACTTCAGTCATGACCAGCATACGCGCAAACCCGGAAAGGCGGAGCCGGACATCCACGATCGGTCCGGCCGCACGGTATACGGCGAAGGTCGATGCCAGGTGCGGCGCTCGGATCGCTCGCCATCGTCCTGGATCGTCGACCCGGCCTGCCGGACTGAGCCGGCGGCGATCGGTCTCCCCTGACCCCGCACGGTTCGATCGCGTGTGGTCAGCGGTGCGTCGCGAGGCGCAGGCAATCGCCGACTGCGAACCGGCCCTTGCCTCGTTGGTGTCGATGGCGGTGCTCGCCCACGACCGGCTGGAAGACGCCGTAAGCTTTCGCATTGCCCAGGGGCTGTGCGGCGAGGATGTCTGCGCCGAGGCGATCCGCGATGCGTTTGCCGATGCTTATGCCGACGATTCGTCGATCGGCGTGGCCATACGCGCCGATCTCGAAGCGGTCTGTGAACGGGACCCCGCCTGCGAGCGCTTCATTGAACCGCTGCTCTATTTCAAGGGATTTCACGCGCTGCAGACCCACCGGCTCGCTCATTGGCTGTGGAAGCGGGGTCGCAGGGACTTTGCCCTTTGGCTGCAGGGGCGCGCGTCGGAAGTGTTCCAGACCGACATCAATCCTGCTGCCCGTATCGGCAAGGGCATTTTCCTTGATCACGCGACCGGCCTGGTCATCGGCAGCACGGCGGTGGTCGAAGACGATGTGTCGATCCTTCATGAAGTCACGCTTGGCGGAACCGGCAAGGACACCGGCGATCGCCATCCGAAGGTCGGCCGTGGCTCGATGATCGGCGCCGGCGCAAAGATCCTCGGCAACATTACCCTGGGGCCTTCCACCAAGGTGGGCGCCGGCTCGGTGGTGCTGCACTCGACCCCGGCGCATTCGACGGTTGTCGGCGTGCCGGCCCGCGTGGTCGGCAAGGCGGGCACGGTTCCGCCGGCCTACACGATGGATCAGATGGTGGCGTGACTGGGTGCGGTGGTATCAAACAAGGCACCTTTGTTTGGTTGTCGCGCATGCGCTGACCTGTGTGCTTCGAGGCTCGGGCTACGCCCTCGCACCTCTGCACGAGGCGGTCGTTGATTGGCTTGAACGACGGACACCGACATGCCGCGAGACGCGCCATCCTCCTCACCCTGAGAGCCTGCCCTCCAGCCTGATCGGAGGGTGCGAGAGCAATGTCCGAGCCTCGACAGGTGCATTGCGATCCAGCCTTCGCTCGTCCTCAGCGAAGGCAGCGGACGCAATTTCTTCCATCGGAGAGCATCGCGAAACGAGCCGCGATGCACCAGCATGATTCCGTGGCTACATTTCTATGCATTCGGCGACTTCGACGGAGCCGCCGGATTCCAGGCCAGGACAGCCTTCCGCCATCTTGCAGGCAGCCTCAATACTGTCGGCTTTGACGACAGTGTAGCCCGAAAGCGGATTGGCTCCGCCACCGTCACTGGTTCCGGACGATGCCACAGTCTTCGAGGGGCCGAGGGGCGCACCCATGTTCACCACCGCATCGCCCATATCCTTGAACCACGTCATCCACTTTTCCATCACTTCCGGTCCGGGCTTATCCGGGTTCGGTCCCTGATGAAACGCAAACAGATAATTGGCCATCGTTGTTTCTCCTCCGTGACTTCTCATTTAGATACTTGGTTAAATGGTGTCAAACTCGCACTTAACGCAAGGCCGATGGAGCGAATTCGACATTTGAGTCCGCACCATGCTCTCGCTCAAATGCCAGATTCAACTTGGCTCCGCTGCACCTCCGGTGGAATCAGACGGAGGACTATGGTTGCTGCCTCGCCGATCCCCGCAGAGGGATACGGTCGAACGTGTCGGGCCACCGCATTTTGCCGTGGGAGGATTATCCGCATCGGCCACAGCGCGCCGGAGGCCGATGATCCGGACGCAGATTGTTGGCTGAGCCACCATCAAGGTCTAAGCGGCGGCTGCGTCTGACTTCGATCAATGCGCGAAAAATCGATGGACGTCAGATTGATCTGAAGTTTTCGACAGCGAGGACCTGTCAAATGCTGCAATCAAAATGGAAAGAACCGTTACTCCGTTCGATCTCTCTGGGCGTGGCAGTGGGTCTGCTTGCCGTTTCCGGGGCGAAACCGGTGCTGGCGCAGCACGAGCGCAGCTGCCATATCGTGGTCGAAGTCAACCCGACCGATGCCGGGTTGGCGGGCAAGATTTATTCGTTTCGCATCCTCAACACCGTGGACCGTCGGTCCCAGGCCAATGACGGCCGCAGGGCGATCCGTCAGCGCGTGACAAGTTGTCTTCAGACCCACTGGAACGACCGCAACACGAACCGCCCCTCTCTCTGCCAGGACGCGGACCGGATCAACATGTCGCAATATCCATTCGAGAGCATGTTTGAAGAAATCCGGCAGGACATCTGCGGCGCCAACCGCGACCAACTGCGCGTGAACGTGGATGTCGAGCTTTTCATTCGCGGCGAAAGGGGGTGCCTGGAGCGCGACGAGGAACGTGGCGTTGTCGATCCTGCGGCCTATGTGGTGATCGCATCGAATTTCCGCTTGAACTGTCCGATCCCCGAAGGCGGCGGGTGGGAGATGGGCGGAGCGCCCGCCACACCGCCGCTGCCGAACATCCGGCTGCCGGGGAGGGATATCCCACCGCCTCGGGAGGTCAGCAATGATTGGAAGGAATGCTGGCGACTGTGCGAAGCCACCGATGAATGCGGAGCCTGGACCTTCCGCGCACCGGGGACGTGGCCTGGGACGGCCAGTGCGGTCTGTCTGCTGAAAACTGGCGCGGGCGTGCACGTGCCTGATGCGTGCTGTCAGTCCGGCATCAAGGAGTAGAACCGATCGCGATCGGTTCGAGAAGGCATTGGGTTTAGGACGGTGCAGACCAACCGACATTGAACAATGCGCCACGACTAACGCTCCCTTCGTCGCTGCTGCATGGCCGGATGTCTGCAGACCAGCCGATCGCAGATCGACCGCCTCCTGAACCCGGACGACGACGGCGCAATGCTTGCGGCCCCCTGGTCCCCGCGGCCGCGGCCGTTGGGAAGCCGCCGGTGCGGTTCCACATTGGAATCTCGGATTACTGCCGTCCGCCGTAGACCAGCACACTGGCCTCCGGCATTTCGCAGCCCAACTTGCTGTCAATCGTGACGTTGACGACTGCGATCGATGACCGGATAAGGATCCAGCCTTGCACAACCGGATACGAGCTCACGGTACGGCCGCCACTCGATGAGATCCAATCGCCAGTTCTTGCACTGAGTACGGAACAGTTTGGCGTCGCGCAGGGACTGAGCCAATTCCCATGAAACCTACTGAGTTTCGTTCGGGCGACATCGTTAGTTTCAAGACCCGGCCATTCACCAAATTCAGTGAAAGGCCGACCGGCCGATATGCTGCGTTCAAAGTGTTGGAGATTGCCGACGGTTTGATTTCTTGCACCTGTTTGGACAAGACTTGGCGTGAACAACCTACATTTGAAATGGCAAGTGGGTTGCCGGCCTTACGGAACCAAAGATTTGCGGCTAAAGGCCGTCCAGCTGTCTTCTACGTCTGGCAGGACTGGGACTTCGACCTGGACGAGGCGAAAGTTCTGGGCAACGAGCTACCAACCGACGGTGAAATGAAACTTCTCCCTGAGCTTCGTGGCTATGGAACATGGGGCGCTGCAGACGCACATGCCGAGGGGGAGTGGAGATGGAGGAACGACCGCGAAGCGGTGATTATCGAATATCGAAAGGCCGAAGAAGAACGCGAAAACAAACGCAAACAACAAGAGGCCTATTATGAGAGCAGACTAAAAAACCTGACTTTCGAAACTCTCCTCTCAGAACAACACTTCTCGCGTTGGGTCGAGTCGCCCCCATTTCCACCCGAAGCATTTCTGAAAGCCGCCCGCGAGACTGTCACAAGAACGTGCCACGAGCTGGCCAACCTGGGCCTCAAGCCGAAGAAGCGCGATGTTCGAAAAATTCTGAAGCACTGTGTCGAATGGTTCAACTGGAAAGACGCGGAAGCGGGACACGTCATCGAAACCGAAGAACGTGAAGACATTTGCGGCGTGTTGTTTGAATTGGCATTTGTTGCAGGGCACAAGTCCCTGGCAGATGAAATTGATGAATGGCGAACCTGGTAGTTGCGAACAATATCCGTCGTTTCCTTGCGGGTTAGTGTATGTTGCGGCTTGGTGCGTCGAAGGGACTTCGACCTCGGTGAGGATCGTCTGCTGCCGGCTCGAACTCTGCGGCGCCCGTCTGTCAGGCGTCTATCCGCCGTCCCGGCCTGCGATGCGATAGAGCTCCTGCGCCTTCTTCGGCCTGGCGAGATGCTCCATGGCCTTGGCCGCGACCAGCGTGCGTCCCGTCCACTCGTCGCTCCAGCTGTGCACACCCTTTGGTCTTGAGGAGCGGATGAGCCTGAGAGCGAGGCTCGGCAGACCAAGCGCGATGAGCTCCTCCGCGACCTGCACTGCGAGCATCGTGTCGCCCAGGGACAGTGTGTCGCGAAACAGTGGGGCAGCCAGATCGCGGGCGGTGCGCGCCGCACCGCTCTTGCGCAGCATGGTGATGACGCGAACGCGCGTCCATGGGTCGAGTGTCTCCGGTTTGAGATAGGGCAGGAGCGGCAGGAAGAGCTCCGGCCGGGTTTGAACGGCCGGGCTGTCGATAAGTGCTGCTACGATCGACGGTGTGATGGGGTCCGGCGCGAGCGCGCGACGCAGCGCCGGAACGATCTCGTCCGACTGCATGGAAGGCAGCGCCTCGGCGAACGCCGACTTCGGCCGCAGGAAGGCCAGCCGGCCGGTAATGTCGGTCGTCCCGTCGTCATACCAGTCGGGCGCCACGAGATTGGAGACGTGCCCGGCCGGAACGACGCTGGTGCCCATCGCGTTCGCAAGGTTACGCACGAAATCTGCCACGGCTTGCTGCATGGCGTCGTTGGTGCGGTGGGCGTACAGATTGAAGGTGAGGAGATGACCGTCATCGGTCAGGGCCAGCAGGCAGCGCGCCTGCACTTTGCCGTTGTCGTCGCGGGCGTACAGGACACGCTTGTTGATGTCGGCGGCGTTCGCCACGGCAGAGAAGAAATTGAAGGACCCCGGCGCGAGACAGGTCTGGAAGGGCTCGCCCATGCGCATCACCTCGAGCGGGTCGCGCTCGAGCGCCAACTGCAATGCCCCCGATCCGACCGACACGCGCCGCGGCTCCGGGCCTTCGAGCCAAGGCGTGGCATTCACTTTCCGGCGTTTCAGCCGGTCCAGGAACGCCCGGTTTTGGGCGGCTCCGCGCAGGTCCCAGGGCTCGGGGCCGCACCGCGCCTTGAGCAGGCGGATGGCGAGCCTGCGGAAGCCCGGCTCGAGTTCGGCCAGAGAGGCCAGCACACGTGTTATGTCGTCGCGTTCGAGCCACGCGTCGGGCGGCGCGAAACCCAGTGTGCCGTGGAGCGCGGCGCGCACCTGCTTGCCCAACCGATATTCCCATTGCCCCAGGCGCGCGTGTTGGAAACGGCGCTCAAGTTTCACCCGGTAATTCTCCAGACGTTTGACCGAGATGCTGACGGGTGTGCTGAGGCGTGTTTCCAGCGAACGGGCACGGGCGGAAAGGGCGCGCCTGTCGCCTGGGACGGCGTTCTCCAGCTTCTTGCGTATCGCGGCGAGCTCGGATTGAAGGCGCTCCGGACGCGGAAAGTCCTTGCCGAGGATTGCGTCCACGGCGCGGTCAGCGTTCGGGTCACAGCGCATAAGTTCCTCAAGCAGCCCGTGTAGCTCATACGGATAGGGTGTCGGATCGAGGGCGGCCGAGGTACGCTTCTCCGTCTCGGCGCCCGGCTCTACCCCAAGTGAGCGGGCAAGACCCGATAGCGCAACAATCCGGCTGAGGCGTTGTCCGTTCCCGCTCTCGAATGCGCCGATACTCAGCGCCGCGGCCTCAGGCGCTTTGATCAGTGAGGCGAGTTCCTTGACAAGTGCCTGCGTCCACTGTTCCGGCTTCCACGCTGCCGCGAGCAGCTTGAACCGCTCTAGCTCCGGCCCTGAGAGGCGCAGGAGCGTGGCCCAGGCCTCGCCCTGTAGACCAAAAGCGTCCGGCGGCCGGTGGGCGACCGCTGATGCAGCCAGATCAGGGTCGCCAGTGAGCTCAACCGCGGTCACCAGCTCATCCCACCCGTTGGGCCATTCCCTGGCGTCCCATTCAGGTGCCGTCGCAATCAACTTGCTCACCGCTTCGATCGCCGGTTTGATCAGGCGCTGCGGCCGCGGGCTCTCGATCCAGGTGTCGATCAGCTCGCTGGTGAGCCGGGCGACAGTCGAGATGTGTTGGGGCTCCTCTGCGGCATCGAACTGCGTAAACAGGTCGCGTTGCGCTTGGAGAAGCCGGGTTGCCACGCCCTTGCCCCTGGCCGGTGTACCCAGAACGTCGTCCCATTGATGAAGGAAGGTTCGGACGATCGACTGGCCGCGGACGGAAAGGCCAACATGGTCGAGACAGCCGATCAGAGCCTCGAAGGCCTTGGCACTGGCCGCATCTGAGAGCCGATCGACGAGGCCTTCGAGCGTCGTCCACGAAAAGGGCCGCCGCTTTTCAAGCTCGGTGTTGATGCGCTTCTCCAGCCTGCGGCGTTCGCTTTTCAGTTCGGAGCTACGTCGCTGCCGGTGACCGAGTCGACGCACGGCGCGCTCAAGGGCATCGGCTTTCGCCCACCATCTCGCCCAGCCGTCGAGTAGTTCATCGGTTACGAGCCGCTCGAGAAGTACCACCCGACGCTGCCGCGACTGTCGCGGTGTGCCCGAGAGGGACGAGACGAAGCTCACCAGTTCCCCGCCGAGGCGGGGTTTCGCACGGTCGATCTGAAATCCAGCCGGTGCACCATCTACGGCACGAGCGGCCGGTCGCTCGTTCAGCGCACGTTTCAGCCTGTCGCGATAGTCTTCGATTGTCGTGGGGACCTCCCAGCATCGGTCGTCCGCCAGCAGCTGGAGCAAAACGGGGTCGCTGCCGTCGGCCAGAAGCTCAAGGGATTGAAGAGTGGTAACGCGCCACGCCGGCTCGTCCAGGCGCGGCCTGAGGCGCAACAGCTCGGCTGTGTACTGTCGCATCAGTTTGAGCGCGGCGACAAGCGCGCTTTCGTCGTTCCAGTGCAGCCAAACGAGCGCCGTCAATGCAGGCGCGAGCGTCGGCTCGTCGCGCGCAAGCCGTGTTGCCCGATCCCGCGTCGCCCGGCGGAAGCCGCCCGACTTGAGCAGCTCACCAAGGTCGGGAAGTGACGCGCCGTCATGGACGGTATTCTTCAGGAAGCGCAGCTGAGCGTCAGTGCGCGCGACCCAGACGTCGACGTCACCGACCACGCGTGCCAATGCCGCGGGGAACCGTCGACGTGCTGCATTCCGGCCGAACTCCGTTCGCCGCAACGCCTCGCGCGTGATTCTGAGCGTTTCCGGTCGAGCGCGGCTATCGAGCGGCGGCAGAGTGAACCAGGTGATCTCGTTCGTCGCGGTCTCGTCATCCGGAAAGCCACGCAGCCAGCCGAGATAGGCACGCAGATGGGTGCGCACCGCTGCCTCGGTCGCGCGCTTTCCCTTGGGCTTGTCATGTGGCCTCACGTCTGTCGTGCCTCCTTCCTGAGAGCTTGACCAAGTCAGCACACCATGCTGTGGCTTTTCGGCAAAATGCCGTTTGTCTATCCTGTGCATTTGGGTGGGCCTACTGCTGTTGCCGAGAGCGCTGTTCTGATGCCGTGGGTAAAGGCCTGCCTCGCCGGGTTTGCGTCGACGTCCAGTGCTGCTGCGATGGTCGATCTGGACGATGAGTCTTTCGGCGGCTTCAGGCTCAACTTGTCGCAGACCCGAAGCGCTATCCGTTCGAGCATTAGGTGGTGAGCTACGTGCTAGGCAAGCGGTGATCACCTGCGCGACATTATGGATCAGAGCGACCCACCCACTCGTCGCCGCGGAGCTCCATGATGCCGTCTGCGCCAATGATGTCGCGGCCGTGAACGGGCTTCTCTATGCCGGCGCTGAGATCGACGAATCCGACTACGTCGTGGGGACGCCGCTGCATGCCGCCGCCTCTCAGGGCGGCGTCGACATCGCCAGGATCCCGATTGAGAGCGGCGCGGATGTGGATGCCGAAAGCGAGCAGCTGCGCGCCAGAGCCGTTCATTTGGCCGCGAGCTTTGGCGATGCGCCGATCCTCGAACTTCTCCTCGACGGTGGCGCGGGCATATCCTCGACCGCGGCCCCAACTACCCACCTGGGCGCCGGCGCGGTGGTCAGGCGCGTCGTTCGCCATTTTGCTGACGCTTGGCAGCCTGGCCATATCTTGGGCGCGGCTCCTTTCATTCAACGGCGAAGGCGCAAAGAATCTGCAACAACCAGAAGACTGCTCAGCGCCATTGTCCCGGCCGCGATGATCGGGGTGATCGTGCCGGTCGCGGCGAGCCGCACCGTGAGCAGGTTGTAGCCGAACGCCCAGATCAGGTTTTCGCGGATGATGCGCCGGGTCCGCCGGGACAGGCCGACAAACCAGGGCACCAGGGTGAGGTTCGGCCGGGCGAGGACCAGATCGGATGTCTGCCCGGCGATGTCGGCTCCGCTGGCCATCGCAATGCTCAGGTCGGCCTGGGCGAGCGCTGGTGCATCATTGATGCCGTCACCGACCATTCCAACCGGTTCGCCCGCGGCCTGCCATTGTCGGATCCGTTCGGCCTTTTCGATCGGCATCCGACCACCTTCTGCATCGGTCAGCGCGAGTTCCGTCGCGATCGCGGCGGTGGTTCGCGGGCTGTCGCCTGAAAGCACGCGGCATGGGTGGAAAAGTAGATTCCAATCAGTGCAACGGACGTCACGCCGGAGGCGGCGATCGACCAACGGATGATCCCCCCGGGCTCTTGCGGCGCTGAGGATGAAGCCCCCGAGGAGGCCGCCGACGACACCGACCGCATAGAGCAGGCCCATTGTCAGGTGACCGCTGTTGAACTGCTTGTCGACGATCGCCGGCAGCTGATAAAGAACCATGCCCCGGGCTGCCATTGGCACTGCTGTCAGCATCACCAGGAGCGCCATTGCGCGATGACGGAAGATGTACCGGCGGCCGTCCACCAGGAATCCGAGCACGGTTTGCCCGGGGGCCAGTTTGGGGTGCTCTTCGGAGACGATCTTGATGCCGGAGATGCCGACAAAACTGATCAGGGCCATGACGCCGGACAGCAGGAGCGTGCCGGTGGCAGCGATCAGCCCGTAGAGAAGCCCAAACCCTGCCGAAGCGACCAGTTGACCGATTTTGGTATTGGCGGCCGCGAGTCCGGCCAATCGGCCGAAGAGGTCGTCGTTCTTGATGAAATCCTTGAGGATGACCAGCACCGACGGCGTGGTGATCGTCGCAAAGATCCCGACCAGGAGGGCGCCCGAAAAAATCAGCGGCAGGGTCAGCGTGCCGGTCAAGTCGGCCGTAACCAGGCCGGCGGCGATGAGCGTCTGAGCGCCGTAGCCGATCATCAGGACCTTCTTGCGGGACCTGCGATCGGAAATCATGCCGGCGACCGGGCTGAGAAACAGGAACGGATGTTGTAGCAAAAAGCCAGGAAGCCGAGGGCGGTCGACGACTGGGCCAGACTGTAGGTCAGCCAGGTGAGCGTCAGGAAACTGAGTTGCTGTCCGATCCGGTAGCCGATGTCGGCGGTGAAGTAGCGGGCGATGTCGAGGCGGGTTCGCCGACCGATGACGCCTGTCTTTTGATCCAAGGTGGTTCCGCCCCTTCAACACCGCTGCAACGAAGCGGCCCAATCGATGATAGAAGCCAGTCGGAAAACTGACACGTCCAAATAGCGGACGTGCAAGCCGGCCTTCACGATGCGGAACCTGACAGAGGCCCGAGCATGAAGTGCCCCGAAGTGTCAGCGCTCGACGGATCAAGGCGGGGATTGCGACTTATTTCTGAGCGCCGGTCGGATTAACGCCACCCGTTCCCCCTGACCGATCGATGCGTTGCCATGCTTCCGGGCCGGTAGCATTGCAAAGGGACCGCGGTGGGGAAGCCAGCTGGAGACGAACGTGCCGTCGCGGGCCAAAGGAGCCCTCTACGTCGGCGGCCGAATGAAAGATGTTTGTGCCTCGATCGCGCGGTGCGCGAACCAACCGGCAATACTGTTCACCGGTTGGTCCAAGTGGAAGGCAAGGCAAGTCGCTGGGACAACCTCGTCTATCGGGCCTTGGCCGGCGTCACATAGCCATGGCGGCCACCCTCGCAAGCATCGCGAAACAAGCCGCGATGCTCCAACATATCTCCGCGACTACATTTTCATGCATTCCGCCACTTCGACGGAGCCGCCGGATTCCAGGCCCGGACAGCCTTCCGCCATCTTGCAGGCCGCCTCAATGCTATCGGTCTTGACGACAGTGTAGCCGGAAAGCGGACTGGCGCCGCCACCGTCCTTGGTGCCGGTCGATGCGACAGTCTTCGAGGCGCCAAGCGGCGCGCCCATGTTCACGACGGCATCGCCCATATCCTTGAACCATGCCATCCACTTTTCCATTACTTCCGGCCCGGGTTTATCCGGGTTCGGTCCCTGATGAAACGCGAACAGATAATTGGCCATCGTCTTTCTCCTAACGCTGCAATTCCGCCGGGGCGTCGGAACCTTTCATTTAGATACTTGGTTAAATGGTATTAATCTGGTCCATAACGCAAGGCCTAATGGAGCGGATCTGACATTTGAGTCCGGCTCGCGGCCAGGCTGTCGGTCAAGTTTCGAATTCAAAAAGCTCCACTGGGATCAAATGCTTGCTGGTGTTCCTCATGACTCCGACGTTTGCTCGCACGGGTGCTGCAGGGAGAGGAAAAAGTCGGAACCGGGCCATTAGGGCTTGGCAGCGGCCGGCTCGACCGAACGCTCAACCATCAGCCAGGCGAGCAGCAGATTGAGGAAGAGCAAAGCACTCGTCACCAGGAAAACCAGCCAGTAATCGCCGGTCGTCGCCAGCAACGTGCCGGCAATGGCCATCCCGATCGTTCCACCAAGCATCTGAATGGTCAGATTGACCCCGCCCGCCTGGCCGCGCTGCCCCTCCGGGACCGCGCTCATCAGGGCCCGGCGCGCGCTCACTGCAATGAAGGGGAGCGTCGCGCCCCAGAATACCAGCGGCACAACAACCACGGCGTAACGATCGTAGGTCGTCGCCCAGGCGACCAGGGCCGTCGCATTCACCAGAAGGCCTATCGACAAGGGCAAGCGCGAACCAAACCGATCGGCCACCTTGCCGGCAAGCAGAGAGGTGAAAAGAGTCGGCAAGACCGCGATCAGCAACGCGAACCCCCGCGTCAATCGGCGACTCACGCAAAACTTCCTGCAGATAGAGCGCGACGAACACGAAGACGACCATCTTGTTGAACTGAAACATAAAGAACACCAGATTGCCGCCCGTGAAGGTGGCGATGCGAAGCAAGCCGATCTCGATCAGCGGGTCCGGTCGCCGCGTCTCTATGACGGTAAAGAGAGCGAGCAGGACGACTCCGCCACCGAAAAGTGTGAGAGTCGCCGGTGCGCACCAGCCCCACTCGGTTCCCTGCATGAAGGCAATGACCAGTGCGGTAAGGCCAAAGACGAGTGTGGCGAGCCCGGCGAAGTCGAATGAGCCGGCATTTGCGATCGACGGCGCTGCCCGAGGCGGTTTGGTCCGAGCAGCGAGCACAACCAACACAATCCCGGCGACGACCGGTAAGTTGATCCAGAAGATCCAGCGCCATGAGATGATTTCGACAAAGAAACCGCCAACCAGGGGACCCATCGACATGAACACGGCGGCGACGGTCGTCTGAACGCCGAGGGCGACGCCGCGTTCCTCCGGCGGAAAAATGTTCGTCATGATGGCGAGCGAAGCCGGGAATGTGATGGCGGCCCCAACACCTTGCGCCGCTCGCGCGGTGATCAACCATTCGCCGGTTGCGGCCGATCCAGCCATCAGAGAGGCCAGGCCGAAGATTGTCGCCCCGATGACGAATACGGCCGTACGATCGTGATTGTCTCCGAGCCGCCCACCGACGGCAACAAAGCAGGCGAAGGTCAGCAAATATGCGTTGACGACCCAGTGGGACTCGATCTGCGACATATCGAGGTCAGGGCGAATGGAAGCCAGTGCGACGCCGACAATGGTCTCGTCAAGCACTGTCAGCCCAAGAACGCCGCTCATGGCGC
>JAAEOR010000028.1 GCA_024222895.1 Hyphomicrobiales bacterium
GCCATCGAACGTAACCACGAATCCTTCGCTCATGGTGGCGACGTTGTGACGGGGCCAATGATCAAGAAACTACTCCGCCGTGCGCCGCGTTTGCGACGCCCCACCCGGCCGCACCGCGAGGCGAACAATGCCTGAGAACTGTCTGTTCAAGCATATCCGGGCCGCGATCCCCTCGCCGGGGACTTCCTTCATGTGGAGCCCGGACGGTCGGACCATCACCTATGGTGAGATGATCGACCGGTCGGCGCAATATGCCCGCGTCCTTACGGAAATGGGCCTTCAACCCGGCGACCGGGTCGCTGTGCAGGCGGCCAAATCGGTGGACGTCATCCTTCTCTATCTCGGGGTTATTCGTGCCGGCGGCGTCTACCTGCCACTGAACGACGCTTATACGCCGGCCGAGGTCGCCTACTTTCTCGGCGACGCCGAGCCGACAATTCTTGTCATTGATCCGGAAGCAGCCGAGATCATTGCACCGGTTGCCGATACCGCCGGGGTCAGTCACGTCGTTTCGCTTACGACCGGTTCCATATCGATTGCCGCTGCAGTCGAGTCGGCATCAACCATGTTTCAGGATGTTGCGCGGTCATCCGACGACCTGGCGGCACTTCTCTACACCTCGGGGACCACCGGTCGCTCCAAGGGCGCAATGCTGACCCACGGCAATCTGGTGTCGAACGCGCGGGCGCTGAAGACAACCTGGCAATTCGACTGCAACGATGTCCTGATTCACGCTCTGCCTATCTTCCATACCCATGGTCTGTTTGTGGCGATCAATGTCACGCTGCTGTCGGGCAGCGCCATGATCGTGCTGCCGAAATTCGATGCCGAGGCAATCGCCGACCTGGTTTCGGAGGCCACCTGTTTGATGGGGGTGCCGACGTTCTACACACGACTCCTGGCGAACGGCGGGCTGACCCGTGCCAATTGCGCTGACATGCGTTTGTTTATCTCCGGGTCGGCGCCTCTTCTCGCCGGGACCCATCACGAATTCGAACGCACGACCGGCCACGCTATTGTCGAGCGCTACGGCATGACCGAGACCAACATGATCGCATCCAACCCTTACGATGGCGAGCGCCGCGCCGGCACCGTCGGTTTCCCGCTCCCTGGCGTCGCCATCCGCCTGGTCGCGGCCGACACCGGCGAGGCCGTCGAACCGGGTGGGATAGGCGTCATCGAGGTCAAGGGCCCAAACGTTTTCAGCGGATACTGGCGTATGCCGGACAAGACCCGAGCCGAGTTCCGTGCCGATGGCTACTTCGTCACGGGCGATCTCGGCGAGATCGACCAGGACGGTTATCTCGCCATCGTCGGGCGCGGCAAGGACCTGATCATCAGCGGTGGTCTGAACGTCTATCCCAAGGAAGTCGAGACGGTGATCGATACGCTGGCGGGCGTCGCTGAAAGCGCGGTGATCGGTATACCGCACACTGATTTTGGCGAAGCGGTTGTCGCCGTCGTCGTGCCGGAGGATGGGGCTCGACCAGGCGGTGACGACCTGATGACGGCACTGGCGACACGGCTGGCGCGCTTCAAGCAACCCAAGGCCATTCTTTTCGTCGACAGCCTGCCACGCAATACGATGGGAAAGATCCAGAAGAACATCCTGAGAGACCAACATTCCAGCCTGTTTACAGACGAGCCCTCGTCATGACGAACCTGGTCTCCGGACTTTCCAATGGCGGCCCCATCGCCGGCGAATCGCAGACGGCAAGGATATTCTCCCGGCTGCGGCAGGACATCATTGCCGGCACATTGGAGCCCGGTCGCAAACTGAAAATCGAAGACCTGCGCAGGCGCTACAATGCCGGCGCGAGCCCGCTACGCGAAGCGCTGAGCACGATGTGTACCGACGGCCTGGTGGAGCGTATCGACCAACGGGGATTCCGCGTCGCCGATATTGGCGTCAAGGCGTTCGACGAGCTGATGAAGACACGCTGCTGGCTGGAGGAGCGGGCGCTGCGGGAATCGATCGCCGGGGGCGGTACGGACTGGGAGGAACGGGTGGTCATTGCCCATTATCGCCTCGCCAAGACGCCCCGCACCAGCGCCGATAATTCGACCCACGCGCGGGCAAAATGGGAAGCTGCCCACCGGCACTTCCACCTGGAGATGCTGGCAGGCTGCGGGTCTGAGATTCTGCTGAAGTTTTGTGACCAACTCTACGATCAGAACATTCGCTACCGAAATGTTGCCGGAACCGCCGCCTATCCGAAACGCGACGTGGAAGAGGAGCACCGCAACATTTGCGAGGCGGTTGTCAGCCGGGATGCGGATCGGGCGGTGGAAGCGCTGATCGCCCATTACCGCGCGACCGGAGACTATTTGCGCAAGGCCTTGGTCGACTGAGGCGCAAGACACCGGCGAGCGCTTCGTCTCTTTCAATTTCGACATCGGGCCAGGCGAGACAGGCTGAACGCTCCCGCTTGGACGACCGACGCATCGGCATTGATTGCTTCAGTGCGATTGAGCCCGACCCCGACGTGGCGGTTTCAGGGTCTTGGTGAGTTCGATCAGCCAGTCTATCGCCCCTGGTGTTGCACTCCAGGTCGAGCCGCATTCCTCGACGTAATAAGCCGCCTCTTCCTCGCTTCCCATCGTGATGTAGTCGTTACGGGACGATACAATTGGCTTTCGGCTAGATAGCATTGCCGGTACGTGGCTATTGGTCAGAAAAGCTTGCGCCGCCAGTTTGTCCGCACCGGGATCACGCTCAAGAAACGCAAGCAGCGTTCGCGTGTAAAGCCACTCGGTACTGCCATCTTCTTCGTATTGCGCAATCAGCTTCTTTAGCTCCGGGATGTCACCTTGCGCTAGCAAGCGCCCAGCCAAGATATGGCGAATACCCTGGTTGTCGTTGGGATTGAGCTCGAGCATGGCCAAGTAATGCTCTATCGCCTCCCCGTGTCGATCTGTAGCCCAAAGCGCCTCGGCAAGACCCGCCCGGGCACGCATATAGGGGCGCGTTTCAAGGAAGCCCCAGAAATGACCGGCATATTCGTCAAACTGCTCGGGACCGAGCGCCAGTTCGCCGGCCTCGACCCCCTTTTCATAGAGTGCGAGTGCCTGCTTGACGGAGGTTGCTTCTTCTTCCGCGAGCAGGACATAAGCGTCGGCACACAGGGGCGACACAGCCAGCGCTTTGCGGGCCAGCGCAATACGCTTTTTTCTGCTTGTCTGGTCCCACGCATCATACATGACGTCTTGCGCTGCCGCGGTCGGGTCACTACCGCGCCGGCCGACGGCAGACGCCAGAAATTTTTCCATGGCACGACGATCAGGCAACGCCGGGAACGACTCAACATTCTTGGGTTTCGGCGGACTGGTTTTCTTCTTGCGGGGCTTTTTGGATACCGGCATTCGATGTCTCGCAAAGTTATAGGGTGGCCATTCCTGGTCGAAGTCGATCCATTGGCCTGGTCGAGTGCGAAGCGGCACCCGCCTTGAACGAGTTTGAACCGGGCGGCAGAGCCTTGTCGGTTTGTAACTCTAGACCCCAATCTCCCGCAAGTAGCGGATCGAGCGTTCCGCGAACCGCCGCCAGTCGGAAGGATTATCGTGTTCGGTGACGATGTGGTCGGCGGTGGTCTCGCGGAACAGTGGGATGAGCGACGGCCAATCGATAATTCCGTCGCCGGTCGCGGCCCAGCCATCATCCTCGATCGTGCCTGGTGGGGCCATGTCCTTGGTCTGGATCGCCGCGATGCGGCCAGCATAGCGGGCGAGCTCGGTTGCGGGATCGGCGCCGGCGCGCCGGATCCAGCCGCAATCGATCTCGAAGGCGACCGTCTCGCCGGCCGCTTCGAGAAGGTGGTCGATCGGGCGCGTCCCGTCCTCAAGCGCAACATACTCAAAGTCGTGGTTATGCCAGGCGACACGCAGCCCATGCGGCGCCGCCTTTGCCGCTCCCGCGGCCAGGTCTCCGCCGATCTTCTGCCAGAACCGAGCGGTGTTCTCGCGTTCTTCCTCCGGGACGAAGGGTGGGATCATGTAGCGAGCGCCGAGGGTCTGGGCGATTTCGATGTAGCGGTTCGGTTCGCTGACCAGCCCGGCGAGCGGCATGTGGAAACCGAAGCAGGCGAGCCCGGCATCGTCCAGACGACGACGGAATTCGGCCGGGTCGTCCTCGTAGGCGGGCGGCCAGGGTTCAATCGCGTCATAGCCCATCGCCTTGAGCTCTGGCAGATGGTCGACAACCGGCGGAAAGAGACGCGAAGAGTAAAGCTGGAAGGCGATGGGATAGGCCACAATGACTCCGTCTGGCTCAGTTTGGATCTGTGGATTGGGAGACGCGATCCTGATCGAACTCGAGCAGTTCGATCATCACGCCGAGATCGGGAACCGTGTCGTAATAGGCATAGCGTCCGCCGCCGCCATCGAATTCACCGCGCTGCAGCAGTGGGTGCCCCTTGCCTTCCAGATAGGCGTGCCGCTTTTCGAGGTTGCGGGTCTTGAAGGCGATGTGGTGACAGCCCGGACCCTTCTCCTCCAGGAGATCCCGCCAGGCGCTCGGCTCGGGGCCAGGCTCGAGGAACTCGACATCGATGTTGCCGAACGCGAACATGGCCAGCCGACATCCGACAGCGGCTCCATGCCCATGATAGATGGCCTGAGCCTCTTCGGGCTCAGCCGCCTTGCCGGTCGGCGGGACCGGCTTGCCTGTCAGTTCGGAAAACCAGCGCACCGATTTCTCCAGGTCATCGGTCACAAAGCAGATCTGCATGACCTTGTCTTCGTCGAGCAGGCGCTCGTCCATGCCCTCGTCCCCCTTTTTCAACAGGATTAGCGTGCCTGCCCCGATCGAATCGGGACAGGCATGGCGTCGGCTCGGTCGACAGAGTCGACCCGGTCGACCGCGTCGACCCGGTCAGCCGAAGATCGCGTCGTACTCGTTCTGGAGATCGCCGATCGCCTGGTCGGCGGTCATGCTCTCGTCGGACCAGTAATTGAACATGACGTTCCAGATCGCGTCGATCCAGTCGGCGTCGGCCAGATTATGCGGCGTCACAAAGCCGAGTTCAGGCTGCTTCAGGGTCTCCATGACAGCCTGGGAGCACATGTCCAGCGCGGACATGTCAACGTCGAGCCGCACCGGTGACGATCCCTTGATCGCCGCGAAGCCTGCCGAGACTTCCGGATCGACGACCGTGGCCGCAAATTCCAGCTCAGCGTCGAGGATATTCTGATCGACGCCGCCGATGATACCGAACGCGTCGACCGTGGTGGACAATCCCTTGGTTCCGGGAATGTTGATGCAACCGAAATCAACACCGGGCTCCTTGCCGGCGGAACGCCATTCGCCTTTCATCCAGTCGCCATGGATCTGCATCAAGGCCTGGCCGGTGATGACCATGTTGGTGGTCACGTTCCAGTCGCGGTTGGGCATGCCGTCGTCGGAGGCCTGCTGCCAGCGGCGCAGCCATTCGAGCAGGCCGCGCATCTCATCGGAGTCGATCGCGGCGCGATCGGGTTTGTCGGCATAGATCTTCGGGAACAGCAGGTCGCCGTAGAGTGCGGCGGCAAGGGTGTGGGTCAGGTAGCCCACCTGCCATTTCTGGCCACCGACGGCGAGGGGAATGACACCGGCTTCGCTGATCTTGTCGAAATCGCCAAACATCTCTTCAAGCGATGTCCAGGAGCTGGGGTCGACCCCGGCTTTCTCGGCCACTTCCTTGTTGTAGTAGACCATGCCATCGATATGGACGGCAGTCGGGATCTTCATGATCTCGCCATCGACCGTGATCGCCTGCTTCACGGCTGCCGGAAAGTGTTCGGTAATGTCCCGTCCGGCGAAGAACTCAGTCAGGGACTGCCCCATATCCATCTTGTTGAGGTCGCGGTAAATGCCTGGGTTGGCCTCGACGAAAATATTCGGCGGGTTACCGCCGGTGATCAGGTTGATCAGCCCGACATCGGCGCCGCTGTCATGCGGGAGCGCCAGATCGATCCAGGTGTGTCCCTTGGCCTCGAACGCGTCCTTGATGACATTGAGGGCGCCAACCTCGGCCGGAGACGACCAGCCATGGTAGATGACGAGTTCCTCGGCAGCGGCCGTGAGCGGTATCGCTGATATGGCCAGCGCCGCAGTCAGTTGGGTCAATCGAGTGATAGGCATCGCAAGTCCTCCCTTTGGGTCGCGGTCTTCACATTCGCTGCCCGGAACGGGCATCGAAAACATTCGCCTTCCCCGATGGGAAGGACACGGGCACTTCCTCACCGACCTTGACGTTCCTGGCGAACGCCGGGTCAGCCCGAACGGCGATGAGATCATCGCCGATGCCGAGATAGATGGTGGCGTCGCTACCGGTCCGCTCGGTCGAGCGAACGGGCAGCCTGAAGAGCGCCTGGCCATTTGCCTCGGGCAACTCGAAATGTTCCGGCCGTAGTCCGAGCGTGATCGCACGACCAGGCTCCGGCGGCTTCTCAAACGGATAGCCGCTGAGATCGATGGTCCGATCGTCCGCGAGCTTTGCGGTGACGGTGCCGTCGCCGCCGGCGGTGGTGGTGGTGGTGCCATCGAGGAAATTCATCGCCGGCGCGCCGATGAAACCGGCGACAAAGCGGTTCGACGGATGCTCGTAGATTTCGTCCGGCGTCCCGTATTGCTGGATGACACCGCCGTCCATAACCGCGATCTTGGTCGCCATTGTCATCGCCTCGATCTGGTCATGGGTGACATAGACGATCGTCGACTTGACCTCCTCATGGAGTCGTTTGATCTCCATGCGCATTTCGGTGCGCAGTTTGGCATCGAGGTTGGAAAGAGGTTCGTCGAAGAGGAAGACGCCGACATTTTTCACCAGCGCCCGTCCGATTGCGACGCGCTGGCGTTGGCCACCGGAAAGCTGGGCCGGTTTGCGGTCCATCAACGCCGTTATCTGGAGAAGATCGGCAGCCCAGGCGACACGGCGCTCGATCTCAGCACGGTTCAGCTTTTGCGCTGCAAGCCCGAATTTCAGGTTTCCCCGCACGGTCTTGGTCGGATAGAGCGCATAGGACTGAAAGACCATCGCCAGCCCGCGGTCCTTGGGATCGAGGTCGGTCACGTCGTTGCCGTCGATCCGGATGGTTCCGGCTGTGATGTCCTGCAGTCCGGCCAGCATGTTGAGCAATGTCGTCTTGCCGCATCCCGACGGACCAAGCAGAACGAGAAATTCGCCGTCGGCGACGGTCAGATTCAGGCCCTCGATCACGGTCACCGTGCCGTACTTCTTGGTAATGTTGCTGAACTCGACGGATGGCATGCCTACCCCTTGATCGCCCCGGCGGTGATGCCCTGTACAAAGAACCGGCCAAGGGCGAAATAAATGACAAGTGGTGGAATGGCGGTGAGCAGGGCCGACGCCATGTCGACATTGAAGGCCGCTTCGCCGGTCGTGGTGATAACGACATTGGCAAGGATCACCGTCATCGGCTGCGAGCCGATCCCGCCAAAAGTGATTCCGATGAGGAAGTCGTTCCAGATCGAGGTGATCTGGAGGATCAGAACCACCACCATGATGTTCCCTGACATGGGCAGGATGATCTCACCATAGATGCGCCAGAAGCTGCCGGAGTCCATCAGCGCCGCGTTGATCAGCTCCGACGGGATATCCTTGTAATAATTGCGGAAAATCAGCGTCAGAATCGGCATGGCGAGGATGGCGTGAACGATCGCGACGCCCCAGACGGTTCCATAGACGCCGGCCTGTCCGGTCAGGATGATCAGCGGGATCATGATGATCTGGAACGGAACGAAGGC
>JAAEOR010000029.1 GCA_024222895.1 Hyphomicrobiales bacterium
CTTCTTTATCACGCGCTTTGTGTCAGATCGATGGAACCAGAGCCCAGGTCAGCTCGCTGTTGGCAGGTTGGCAGACACGCACCCGCTCCTGGTCGCAAGGCAGTACTCAACTCCGCGGCAGGAATGGGTTGCGGGTTACCGGGGTGACGGAGAAGGTTGCCTTCCACTCCGGGCCGAAGGTTTTTGGGCGGACCACGTTGTATTCCAGTGAAAGGCCATACTTGATCGGCTTGCCACCGATACTCGAGGTCTTGCCGATGTTGAGGCCGACCGGCACGGTCCATTCGTCGCCGCTTGCCGCGTTCCAGTCATAGGTAATGGTCCCCGATGGACCGATGGTCACCCCGTTGCCAAGCGAATAGGCGAGCAGCGGCTGGAGGGAACTGACATTGAAGATGTCGCCGCCGCTCTCGACATCCCATTGCTGGAAGAAGAACAATCCCGCAATTCCCCAGTCGAACGTCCTCGCCGCCAGGACTTCGGGGCCAAGCAGCCATTCATTGACGCCGATGCGATCGTCGGTGGCCGTTGGTATCGAGCCGACGACGCCAAGCCCGAAAACATTGGGATCGATGTTGCCGAAGGAATAGAGCAGGTCGTAATTGATGGTGCCGAAGCCATCGACCTGCTTGAAGGCTGCAGTGTCGAAATCGAAAGAGGGTTGATCGAGCACGACGTTGAAAGCCGGTCGAAAGATCACGATACCGCCTGATGCCGTCGGGAAAGGCAAGACAGGCTGGAACACGTAGGTGAGCGATTCCTGCTTATCGGCCTTCGGTAGCTTACCGTTGAACCACCGCGCTTCGAACTTGTTGTTCATCGACGACAGCGCCCCGCCGGGATTGGCCAGTTCCTTGGCCAGAAGATCGGCGTCAACGCCGCCTTGCGACTGCGCGGCCGCCGGCACGATGGCCAACAACGACAGTCCCAGGGCGAGCCCCGCTGCCCCCAGCAGGGCGTCGAAGCGCCTCAGCGGCATGTCTCTCTCCTGCTGATCACGCATGTCTCTCTCCCGCCGATCACTCATGCGGGCCGACGGAGCCGACACGAACGTACCGTTCGCGAACGATCCTTCGGTCAGGCGTGGTGTAGTGTCACTCCTTGACGCTCATCATCACTTCCACGGCCACGTCGGTCGGATTGTCCAGACATTTGTCGATGAAGTTGTCCGAATGCCCGTTCAGTGTCTCGATGTCGAACGAGGAGGAACCCGATTTTCCAAGCAGGTAGCCGTGCAGGAACGCTATTGCGATGTCGCGTCCGGCTTCGGGCGACGCCATGACTTCCTTGCAGGTAAACTGCTCGACAGTTCGTGCAGAGTCCTGAGCGTTCGCGGAAGCAGTGACAAACGCCATGCCGCAAAACACCAGCAGCGCGATCGAAATCCGGTGAGCCTGCATTGATCATTCTCCTTTTCGAGTTTTTGAAACTATTGGACGCGGCCGGCCATGCAGTCAGCAAAGGCGGCCTGATATGTGTGCTCTGCAGATTTCCGGCGTTTCCGGCCACCGCCAATTGCGCCGAGGCCGCCGCCGACGGCGAGGCCCACCGCGGCAGCACCACCGGTGATAGCGACTAACCCGGCACCAACCAGCGCCCCGCCGACGGAGGTTCCGAGAACCTGGCCCTTGCGGCTTGCGTGGCGGGCGTAGTCCTGGGCGTAAGCGTCGCAAACTGTCGCCGAGGTGGCCAGAGCCACTTCGGTTCCGGCGAAACAGAACACCACGCTCAATGTGGCAATCGATTTTCGAAAGTTCATCCTGTTCTTCTCCTAAGTCTTCCGGGCACTGAGGCGCTTTGCCTGTCGCTTCAGGCTATGACGACAACCCGCGCCCTGAGACGGACCCTGTCGTACAGATCGATGACGTGGCCGTTGTACATCCGGATGCATCCCGAGGAGGCCGCCTTGCCAATCGAATCCGGGCGGTTCGTGCCGTGGATTCGGTACTCCGAGAAACCAAGATAAAGCGCGCGGGCGCCGAGAGGATTGTTCGGGCCTCCCTCAACGACCTTTGGCAGTACATTGCCCTTGGCCTTCTCCCTCGCGATCATCGCCTTGGGCGGACGCCAGTCCGGCCACTCCCGCTTCTTGCGCACCCGCATCGAGCCCTCCCACTGGTAACCCTCCTTGCCAACCGCAATGCCATAGCGAAGCGCGTTGCCATTGTCGGTAATGAAGTAGAGGAAGCGTTCCGAGGTATCGACGATGATGGTGCCTGGCTTGTAGTGAGTCCTGTAGGAAACCGGGGTCATCCGCAGGTGCCGCGCAAGCTGTCCCTCACCCTTGATGCCCGCTTCGCTGACCGACAGCGGAGAAAATCCAAGCCCGAATCCGGTTGCGACCAACGCCAGGACCGAGAAGGCCCGGGCCGTGGCAGCCAACGTAGCAAATGCGGTTCCCCTTGAGAATCCGATCATGCCCCTTCCTTTTTCCTGAAGCCGCCCGCCCATCTGAAATGATTCTGCCCATCTGATTGGCAAACTAGAGCCGGCAATTCCAAAATCAATACCGGGTTCACTTTTTTCTGAATCGTCATCAGAAAACCATCCGTCCGCGCAGGCTGAGGATGGTCACGCTATCCTCCGCGGGGTTGAGAAGGGGATCTGCAATGAACTGAATGGACGGGGTTATCTGAAGGTTCGGCGATATGGAAAAGCGGTAGAAGGCCTCGGCCGTGAACTGGTCGCCGGGGATGCCCTTTGCTTCAGCCCAGTTGAGGCCGACGCCGATCAGATCCGTATTGCGTCGATAGTAGCCGAGGCCGGTCGACACGGAATGCTGGTAGAGGGCGGCCGTGCCCTTGGACCAGCCAGCCCGAACGAAGGGCATCCACGCATTGTTGATGAACCACGCCGCTGATACCGTGCCGCCATAGTCCTCCGCCCGCGTGCCGTTCGCCGCGGCATCGGAGTGCCAGAACGTCGCGTGGATGTTGTCGAAATAGATGCGGTCCGGTCCGCTGGTCAGCCCAACCTCGAGGCTGGTGAACAACTCGCCGTCCTCGAACACGTCGAAATTCGGGCTGGTCGGATCGCCATTGGCGTCGGCTGCGCTTCCGACCACGTAAAGGTGCTGGCCGAGGGCGACGCCACCAGCGATGCCCAGACCCGGGTTGGGCGCATTGATCGTCGGATTGGTGTTGAAGGCAAGGTTCTGGAAGGCCGTGTAGGGGCTGACCAGCCCATAGACATCGACGAAATCGGTGACGTCGATCTGACCCGCCTGAACGGTCCAGTTGCGGTTCGGGCCACGCTGGGTCCAGAAAAGATTCGTCAGGCCGGTGCCCATATCGTTGAAGGCCGTGCCGGTGATTGCCAGCGCGCCGCTGTCGAAGCCAAAGAATTGTGGCGCCACCTCGCCATAGGCGTGGCGGTTTTCTACCTTGAAAGTGGCCGAACCGTTGGCGGTCGGTGACCACGTTCCGTAGAACCGGGCAATCCCGCTGCCGGCTTCGCCGGCGCCGATGTTCGCGTCCGACCACTGACCAAGCGCCAGGTAGTCAAGATTGAAACTGAAGCCCTGCGCCGCCAGCTGGTCCTTCCAGGCAAAGTAACCGGGCAGGGCGTTGCGGGGAAAGTCGGAGCGGAAGATCGGATCGGTAAGCCCGTCCCCCGGGGTGAGGTCGGCCTGCACCGACGACGGGCCGGACAGACCCTCTGCCTGTGCCGCTGTTGTCATTGCCGGAGCCGCCAGAGTTACCGCCGCGACAGCAGTACCGATCGCGCGGACCCCGTTTGACCACGTCGTCCATGTTGGCATTGCGTTCATGGTGTGAGCTCCTCAAGCGCCAATGTTTGTTGGAAAGCAACGTCACCGTTGACGTCGAACGCCGCAAGACTGATTTGCGGCCCGGCCAAGGCCTCCCAGTCAATCTCGACCAGCCCGAAATTGAACCCGGTGAACGGCTCCGCGATCCGTGCCGCGTTTCTCAACTCGGCGTAGGGGGGCGTGCTGTGGGTCAGGCCGCTGGAAGTGAAATCGTAGATTGGATAGGCGCCATCATCGGATCGCGACAACTCCGCGAAATGAACGTTTCCCGAGATGATCAGGACACCGGGGACATCGGCGACCAGATCGAAAAGGCGC
>JAAEOR010000030.1 GCA_024222895.1 Hyphomicrobiales bacterium
CATCGCCGAGATCGAGACGGACAAGGCGACGATGGAGGTGGAAGCCATCGACGAGGGGACGCTCGCCCGCATCCTGGTTCCCGAAGGCGCCGAAAACGTCAAGGTGAACACGCCGATTGCCGTCCTTGGGGTCGACGGCGAAGACGGCGTGGGCGATTCGCCGGCTCCCGTTGCCGACGCGCCGGACAGCGCGCCATCGAACGGCTCAGGCGAGCCGGAATCGGCATCCGCGCCGGCTCAGCCGCAGGACGCGACTGCCGCCGACCCGGATATCCCCGCGGGCACGGAAATGGTCACCATGACCGTGCGCGAGGCGCTCCGCGATGCCATGGCCGAGGAAATGCGTCGCGACGATGACGTCTTTGTCATGGGCGAGGAAGTCGCCGAGTATCAGGGGGCGTACAAAGTCACCCAGGGGCTCCTCGACGAATTCGGCGACCGGCGGGTCGTCGACACGCCGATCACCGAACATGGCTTTACTGGTCTGGGCGTCGGCGCAGCCCTCGCTGGCCTGAGGCCAATCGTCGAATTCATGACCTGGAACTTCGCCATGCAGGCGATGGATCAGATCGTCAATTCGGCGGCCAAAACCTTGTACATGTCGGGCGGTCAGATGGGCTGTCCAATCATCTTCCGCGGACCAAACGGGGCGGCAGCACGGGTTGCGGCTCAGCACAGCCAGGATTATGCAGCCTGGTTCAGCCAGATCCCGGGCCTCAAAGTGATTCAGCCGCACACCGCAGCAGACGCCAAGGGTCTGCTGAAGTCCGCCATTCGCGACTCCAATCCGGTGGTGTTTCTCGAAAACGAGATTCTCTACGGCCGGTCCTTCGAAGTGCCCAAGCTTGACGATTATGTCCTGCCGATCGGCAAGGCCAAGATCGCGCGCGCCGGCCAGGACGTCACGATCGTTTCGTTCGGCATCGGGATGACCTACGCGCTCAAGGCGGCAGCCGAACTTGAAGGGGAGGGGATTGACGCGGAAGTGATCGATCTGCGCACGCTCCGACCAATGGACATGGAAACGGTCGTCGAGTCGATCAAGAAAACCAACCGCTGCGTTACGATCGAAGAGGGCTGGTCGGTGGCATCGATCGGCAGCTACATTGCATCCGAGATCACGGTCCAGGCATTCGACTGGCTCGACGCGCCTGTGACGAAAATCACCGGCAGGGACGTTCCGATGCCCTACGCCGCCAATCTGGAGAAGCTCGCCCTGCCTTCGGTTGCCGACGTCATCGAAGCAGTGAAGTCGGTCAACTACAGCGCCTGACGTAACCAACGGTCCGCGAACGGGAACGAACCATGTCCATCAACATCCTGATGCCTGCCCTGTCGCCGACCATGGAGGTCGGCAATCTTGCCAAATGGCTGAAGAAGGAGGGCGACCCGGTCAGGGCCGGCGATGTCATTGCCGAGATCGAGACCGACAAGGCGACCATGGAAGTCGAGGCCGTCGACGAAGGGACACTCGGCAAGATCATCGTGCCGGAAGGCAGCGAAGACATCGCCGTCAACGCGCCGATCGCCATCCTGCTCGAGGAAGGCGAGGATGCGAGCGCCCTGAAAGATGCGCCGACGCCCGAAGCGGCAGCGGCGCCCTCGGCCAGCAAGGAAGCGAAGGAGCCCTCTGAGCCGAAAGGGGACGCCGGCGCAGCGGATGAGGCGGGCAAAGCCAAGGCTGCCATACCGGGTCCGGCGACGGTTTCATCAAGGGCGCTGAACGGCGGCGGCGATCGCGTCTTCGCATCGCCATTGGCCCGCCGCATGGCAAAGCAGGGGGGGATCGACCTCGCGCAGCTCAAGGGCTCCGGCCCGCATGGCCGCATCGTCAAGGCCGACATCGACGCTGTGCAGTCAGGCAAAGCACCGGCAGCGGCGCCGGCAAAGGCAACGGCAGCGGCACCGGCGGCAGCGCCGATGGTCGCACCCGGCGCTCAGGATGCGCAGACCATGAAGCTCTTCGAGGAGGGCTCCTACGACATCGTTCCGCACGACAATGTGCGCAAGATCATCGCCAAGCGGCTGATCGAGGCGAAGACGACGATCCCGCATTTCTACCTGACCGTCGACACCGAAATCGATGCACTGCTCGCGCTACGCGCCGAAGTCAACGCCGCTGCCCCGATCGGCGAGGACGATAAGCCGATATGGAAGGTCTCGGTCAACGACATGGTGATCAAGGCGCTTGCGATGGCGCTGCAACGTGTTCCGGATGCAAATGTGACGTGGACCGAGGCCGGCATGCTCAGGCACCAGCGGTCGGATGTCGGCGTGGCGGTTTCGATCCCGGGAGGGCTGATCACACCCGTTGTCCGCCACGCAGAGTTGAAGCGCCTTTCGGAAATCTCGAACGAAATGAAAGATCTGGCCGGCCGCGCCCGCAGTCGCAAGCTGGCGCCGCAGGAGTATCAGGGCGGCACCACTGCGGTCTCGAACCTCGGCATGTTTGGCGTCAAGGATTTTGCGGCCGTGATCAACCCACCACACGCGACAATCCTGGCGGTCGGCGCCGGAATCCCGACACCGGTGGTGCGCGACAAACAAGTCGAGATCCGTACGATCATGACCGTCACACTGTCCACCGACCATCGTGCCGTCGACGGCGCGCTTGGCGCCAAATTGCTGTCAGCTTTCAAGACGTTGATTGAAAAACCGGCGGCGATGCTCGCCTGACACCGAGCCGTTCTTGCATGGACCGATTTGCGATCAGACCCGCAGTGTATCGGGACGCAACCCACCTGGCAGCTCTGGTGGATATCGCCGGCGAAGGGTTTGCGTCGCATTTCTGGAGTCAGGTGGCCGAGACGGGCCAGTCGCCGTTTGAGGTGGGGCGCAGCCGGGCGCAACGGGACGCCGGATCGTTCACCTGGCGTAACGCCCACATCGCCGAACGAGATGGCGACGTAGCCGGCGCCCTGGTTGGCTACCGAATCGCCGACACACCCGATAGCGGCAGCGATCTGCCAGCGATTGCCCGGCCGCTCGGTGAGCTGGAAGCCGAGGTTCCGGGCCACTGGTACATCAATGTCCTGGCAATCTTCCCCGAGTATCGAGGAAACGGCCTGGGTGGGGCCCTTTTGCACCACGCAGATCGATTTGGCCCCACCGTCGCGCCGGCTGGCATGGCAGTTATCGTCTCTTCCCAGAATGACGGTGCCGCCCGCCTCTACGGTCGCCATGGCTATCGGGAAGTGGCTCGGCGTCCAATGGTGCCTTATCCCGGGTCAAGCCTGACGGGTGACTGGGTTCTGTTGACCAAACCGCATTCCTGATCTGCACGACACGACTAGGGATGCAGCTGCCAGCGTGATAAGTCCTAAACGATAGCCGACAAGATAAAATGCCAATGCCCCATCGTAGAAATCCGACTGCCGCAGCAATGATGATTTCACTCACCGCATTTGTGGCACCCACATTTCCCGCCAGCGCAGCACTGTCACCGTTCTGGCGGAGCGCAAGCGAGATCGAAGCGATCGTTAACGACCAGCGGGTCCACGATGCGCTGATGGGCGAGGAAGCGATTCAATCGATCACCACGACGGAGGCGGACGTCTATGAAATCCGAACCCGAAGCTGCCGGCTTGTGGTCACGGTAGTCGACAAGCCAACCGATGCTCAGATCATGGGCCCCCGCCAGTTCGACCTTGAGGTCGGCACCGCCCGGTGTCACTAACATTCTACATTCGCAAAACGGATTAACCGACCATGGCCAATGCATATGATGTGATTGTCGTCGGGGCCGGCCCGGGTGGCTATGTCGCCGCCATACGGGCGGCTCAGCTCGGGTTGAAGACCGCCGTGGTCGAGAAGTCCTATCTTGGCGGCATATGTCTGAACTGGGGATGCATTCCAACCAAGGCGTTGCTGCGGTCCGCCGAGATCTATCACTACATGGAGCACGCCAAGGACTTTGGACTGTCGGCTAGCAAGGTCGGCTATGACACGGAGGCGGTGGTCAAGCGCTCGCGGGCCGTTGCAGGCCAGCTGTCCACCGGTGTCGGCTTCCTGCTGAAGAAGAACAAGATCGACGTCATCTGGGGCACCGCCACACTGACCGCCCCGGGCAAACTGACCGTCGAGGGCGCCGACAATCCACCCAAGGGGGCGCTCGGGGGCGGCAATTACGAATCCAAGAACGTCATTATCGCCACGGGCGCGCGGCCGCGGGCACTGCCCGGCCTTGAACCCGACCAGAAGTTGATCTGGACCTATTTCGAGGCGATGGCGCCAAAGACGATACCGAAATCGCTTCTGGTGGTCGGTTCGGGTGCGATTGGCATTGAATTCGCCTCGTTCTACCGAACGATGGGAGCCGAGGTGACCGTTGTGGAAATCCTGCCACAAATCCTGCCGGTCGAGGACGAAGAGATCGCCGCTCACGCCCGAAAACGCTTCGAAAAACAGGGCATCAAGATCCTGACCGACGCTAAAGTGGCATCAGTCAAGAAAGGCAAGGACACCGTCACGGCGACCGTTGAGACCAAGGACGGAAAGAGTCAGGCAATTACCGCCGAACGGATGATTTCGGCAGTTGGTGTCGTCGGCAACATCGAAGACCTGGGTCTGGAGAAGCTCGGGGTGAAAGCCGAAAGAGGCACCATTGTTGTCGATGGCCTCGGCAAGACCAGCGTCCCAGGTGTCTTTGCTATTGGCGACGTCGCCGGGCCGCCGATGCTGGCTCACAAGGCGGAGCATGAGGGCGTAATCTGCGTCGAAGCGATCGCCGGCAAGAACCCGCATGCGATGGACAAGCTCAAGATCCCGGGCTGCACCTATTGCAATCCGCAGATTGCATCGGTCGGCCTTACCGAGAAGGCCGCCAAGAACGCCGGCCACGACGTCAAGGTTGGCCGGTTTCCATTCCTCGGTAACGGCAAGGCGATCGCACTCGGCGAACCTGAAGGCATGGTCAAGACGATCTTCGACAAGAAGACCGGCCAACTCCTCGGTGCCCATATGGTCGGTGCCGAGGTCACGGAGTTGATCCAGGGCTTCGTCATTGCGATGAATCTGGAAACCACCGAGGAAGAACTGATCCACTCGGTCTTCCCGCATCCGACCCTTTCGGAGATGATGCACGAGAGTGTCATGTCCGCTTTCGGCCGCGTAATACACGTCTGAGACCGGTCAGCCGATTCGTCCGGTCCGACAACATCAACCGACTGCTTGAGAAGAGAAGGCGCGACGGACCATGGCAAAGGTCATTCAGGTCGGGCTCGGCCATTGGGGATTCAGCTGGACAGCCGAGGTCCTGCCTACGGTCCCCCAGGCCGAGATGGTCGGCTATGTGGACACGTCCGAGGAGACACTGGACCGTATTCAGGCGGAACTCGGCATTCCACAATCGCTGTGTTTCACCAGCCTGGAAGCAGCGCGCGAGGCCGTTGAATGCGACCTGATCCTCGGTACGCTCCGTACCCAGGCCCACTACCCTGTAGCCCGCCAGGCGCTGGAAGCCGACCTGAATGTCATGGTCGAGAAACCATTTGCCTCAACCGTCGCCGAAGCACAGGCCCTTGTCGATCTCGCGCGGGTGCAGGGCAAGGTACTCGCGGTCAGCCAGAATTACCGATTCTACCCGGCACCGATCCTGGCGGCACAACTTATCGCCAAGAAAGAGCTCGGGCCGGTGGATCTGGTAAGCCTCGCGTTTCGCCAACACGCTCCCGATTTGGGTTACCGCTACTGGGACATCCCGGATCCGCTGCTGGCGGATATGTCGATCCACCATTTCGACCTCATGCGCATGGTGCTCGGCAGCGAGCCATTGCGGCTAACCTGTCGTACATGGAACCCGGTGGGCAGTCCGTTCCAGCACGACCCGGCCGGGGTTGCGCTGATCGAGTTCGACAATGGTGTCATGGTCAACTACCAGGGTTCATGGATGAGCGGCGGGGAACGGACCCCGTGGGCGGGGGAGTGGACCATGGACTGCGCCGATGGTGTCATCTCCTGGACGTCCCGCGCCAATTTCGGGGAAGAGAGGAACGAGGACCAGCTGCTGGTGCGTCACCGCGGCCAGGACACGGTTGCGCCGAGATTACCGGAGATTCCTCACCGCGATCGCGCCGGCTCCCTGGCTGCTGTCGTTCAGGCAGTCGATACCGGCTCGCCACCTTCACGCTTTCCGTCCGGCACCGACAACCTCAACAGCCTGGCACTGGTCGCTGCGACCATACTATCGGCACAACGAGACGGTTCGTGGGTGGAAATCGAAGAGGTCTTGGGGTAAGCGGCGAAGGACCGACAAACGTTCGGCTGGGCTGCAAGCACACGAGGACGCGTCGACATGGGCGATTCAAAGAGACATCCGAGAGTGAGACCTGCCGCGCTGCGGCGCATTTCCAGCGTAGCTGTTGCCGGTATCGTCGCCGCCACGCTTGTATCCTCCAGCGTTCCGGCCCAGGCTCCGGATGCGGCCACTGGGTCCGATTCACTCCTGGCTCGGATCGATGGCGACAACGGTGACGTCAACGCGGCGGGCGCCCAGGTCAGGGTCGTGGGGACCGCCACTAGCGTCCAGGCTGCCGCGGCGTCGATCTACATCAACGCAACCGTGTCGGGCCCGGTGAGCGTTGCCGGGGCGCAGGTCATCGTCAATAGTGACATCACCGGCTCCGTCAGGGCTGGCGGGGCGATGATTGAGCTGCAGGGCAAGATTGGCGGGGCGGTCCACGCCGGCGGGGCAGTCGTCCGGTTCAACGCCGAGGCATCCGATGATGTCGCCCTAGGTGGTGCATCGGTCGAGGTCGGCGAAGGCGCCCGAATCGATGGCAATCTCACAGCGGGCGCCGCCAGTGTCACCATCGCCGGTACGATCTCGGGTGAAACTCATGCCCGCGGAGCCGCGGTCGTGTTCAACGGCACTGCCGCCAATACGGTGACGATCGGTGCCGAGGAAGTGTTCATCGGGGCGGACGCAAACATAACCGGCGACCTCGTGGTTCAGTCGGACAACGAGCCGAACATCGCTGATGGCGCGACCATCACCGGACAGGTTCGCCTGGAAGAGCCAAGTCGTTTCTGGCTTCTGCCAACCTGGCTGTGGGGAATCGTTGCGGCGGCGGTCATGGCCGTGGGTGCAGTGCTGGCTGCCCTGATCCTTCTGCTGATCGGGCGCGGCACGTTCGAGGAGGCCCTCGACAAGGCAGCTTTTCATCCGATCTCGAGCGGCCTGATCGGTCTGGCCGTTCTTGTTGTTTTGCCGATTGTCGCGGTGCTGCTGATGACCAGCGTCATCGGACTGTCGTTTGGCTTTGCGCTTCTGGCGATCCTTCCCTTCTTGTTTGTTGCCGGTCACGCAACCATGGCAGCCTGCATCGGCGTCTGGATATTCGATCGCAGCGGCGGTCCGCGGACCGTCGGCCAGTTGGTCATCTATACCATCGCCGGCGCCGTGATCATCGCCATCGTGTGGTTGATTCCCTGGGTCGGCGGACCGGTCGCCCTTGTCGCCGGGCTGGTCGGCATCGGCGCCTATCTGCGCGCCCTCAGCGCCCGTATGCGTCGCAGAGATCCCGAACCGGTATGAGTCCTTACGGCTCCACATCTCGGACAGCGGCGTTTCACTCGGCCGCAGTGACGGGACCTGCGATTTCTGGCAAAGGTCTCCCATGCGCACCCTGCGATCCACCAATGCAACAGCTCGGCTGGCGGGCGGCTTCGTGGCCGTTCTGCTTACCTATGGGCTGCTCTGGCAGGGACTTCTCACGGCCTATGGCGAGGCCGCCATGGCCGGGCAGGGACCCGATCGACTCGCTTTCGTCATCTGCGCGCCGCTCGGCCAAACGGCCACGCCGGATGATACCGAAGGACACCCCGGGCACGACTGTTGCAAAGGGCTCTGCCAGAACGCCTGTCGCGGCGATACGGCCCAGCCGGCTGGCAGCCCAGGACTGGTCGTTTCATTCATGTCCGGCCCGACAGTCGAACCAGACCAGTTTCGCTGGCGCGGCAGTCGGATCGACCCACACCGCCTGGCCGAGGCACGGGCGCCACCACCTCTCGTCTGAGTGACCATCAAGGGCCGCAGCAGCGAGCGCGGCCTCACATCGTCATCAGCTAGAGAGCAAGTACCATGCGATTCATCTCAACGATTCTTGCCGCTTTTCTTGCGGCACCACTTCCCCTTGCCGCACAAGTCGCCACATCCGGCGGCTTGGAGATCCACAAACCGTGGACCCGTGCCACCCCGCCGGGCGCCCGTACGGGGGGCGGCTTTGTTGTCATCCGCAATACCGGCGAAGAGAGCGATCGATTGACCGGGGGTTCATCACCGGTGGGTCGGGTTGAGCTTCACACAATGGAAATCAGCGACGGGGTCATGAAGATGCGGCCGTTGACCGATGGGCTGGCGATTCCGCCGGGTGAAACCGTGGAACTCAAGCCCGGCGAAC
Organism: Hyphomicrobiales bacterium; assembly: GCA_024222895.1. GTDB lineage: Bacteria > Pseudomonadota > Alphaproteobacteria > Rhizobiales > Kaistiaceae > Bauldia. Next base: position 8,400 of record JAAEOR010000030.1, read on the forward strand.
ACCACATCATGTTCGTCGATCTTGCTGGCGCGATTGGGCAGGGGGAGCCGCTTCCGGTGACGCTGGTCTTCGAGAAGGCCGGAGCGATACCGATTGAAATGTTCGTCGTCCCGCCCGGCGCGCCAGAACCCGAGCATGACAGCCAAAAAGGGCAGTGAATCATGGGTCAGAAAACGAAAGCCAGGATGACTCGAAGCCAGATTATTGCTCTGTTTGCTGCCGCAGCATTTGCAGTTGGCGGTTCGGTCGTTGCCCTGACCATACTCGCAGACACGGACCAGGTCGCCGTAGCCAAGCAGGGCACAGGCGTCGCCTCGGTCGGCGGCCCGTTCACGCTCACCGATGAAGACGGTAATCGCGTGACTGAAGCCGACTTCATCGGCAAGCCGACGGCCATGTTCTTCGGCTTCACGTTTTGTCCCGAAGTATGCCCGACAACCCTTTTCGAACTCACCGGATACATCGAAAAGCTCGGGCCGGATGCCGACAAGCTCAATTACGTTTTCGTTTCCGTCGATTGGGAACGGGATGGCCCGGCGGAGTTGGCAACCTATATTTCGGCATTCGACGAGAGGATCCGTGGTCTGTCGGGGACCGAGGCCGAGATCGCCGCTGTCGCCAAGGCATATCGAGTCTTCTACCGGCGCGTTCCGACCGATGATGGCGATTATACGGTCGACCACACCGCATCAGTCTATCTGATGGATAGTGAGGGACAATTCGTAGGAACAATATCCTACGACGAGGACCCCGACAACGCGCTCGCCAAGCTCAAACGGCTGGCTGAGGCGGCTTGAGACGATCAACCGGGAAGAGCGCTCCCCTGACGCGGGGTCCCGCGGATTTGGGAAGAAGTGACAGTCGCGCTACACTTTGTCCGGCTGGCGGCATTCGGGTTGGTCCCGGGCCGCATAAACGCGCCAGGGGAGAGCGGGCATGAGCGACCAAAGCAAAGGCATTATTGCGTGGATCATCATCGGCCTGATCGCCGGGCTGGTTGCCAGTTTGGTCGTTGGCGGCGGGGGCGGCTTGTTGTCCTGGCTCATCGCGGGTCTGATCGGCTCGGTTGTCGGCGGATTCCTGGCCCGCCAGTTCAACATCAAGATGAACCTCGGTAACGCCTTTCTCGAGCAGGTGATCGTCGCAATCGTCGGCGCGATCATCGTTATCATCATCGCTCAGATTATCGTCTGATCCAAGCCGGTTCCTTTGCCTGGCAAGGGCCCGTCGGCGATTTTCACGCCGGTGGCAGCGTTGCATCGGCTGCATTGCTCGTGCCGCCATGAAAAGACTATATAGGCACGACAGCTTCGGGATAGTTGCGCCGACGCGCGAAGGCAGTGACCATGGTCGTGGTACTTGACACGCTTGACCGGCCGGACAACCGGCCGCGCCATCCGGAGAAGGCGCATCGCGCCGACTCCCGGGTCGCCCGCAAGCCTGACTGGATTCGCGTCAAGGCCCCGAATTCGCCGGTGTACCGGGAAACAACGGCAATCGTTCGCGAGCACGAACTGGTAACCGTTTGCGAGGAAGCCGGCTGCCCGAATATCGGCGAGTGCTGGTCGCAGAAGCATGCGACTTTCATGATCATGGGCGACACCTGCACCCGGGCTTGCGCGTTCTGCAACGTCCGGACCGGCCAGCCTGGACCGCTGGACCCCGGCGAGCCGCAGAAGGTAGCCGAAGCCACCGCCCAGCTCGGCCTGAAGCATGTCGTAGTGACATCGGTCGATCGGGACGACCTGGATGACGGCGGCGCAGAGCATTTCGCCAGGACGATCGCCGCCATCCGCGCCAGCAGCAGTGCCACGATCGAGGTGCTGACACCGGATTTCCTGCGCAAGGACGGCGCAATTCAGACGGTTGTCGACGCGCGGCCGGATGTCTTCAATCACAACCTTGAGACCGTGCCATCGAAGTATCTGACAGTCCGACCCGGCGCTCGATACTTTGCGTCGCTACGCTTGCTCCAGCAGGTCAAGGAATGCGATCCGAACATGTTCACCAAGTCCGGGATCATGGTCGGGCTCGGCGAGGAGCGGAACGAAGTCCTCCAGTTGATGGACGACCTGCGTTCGGCCGACGTCGACTTCCTGACGATCGGACAATATCTGCAACCAACCCGGAAACATCATCCGGTTGAGCAATTCGTTACCCCGGAAGCGTTTCGTGCCTATGAGACTATTGCCTATGCGAAGGGGTTCCTGATGGTTTCGGCGACACCCCTGACACGATCGTCCCACCACGCGGGAGACGATTTCGCCCGGCTCCGGGCGGCGCGTGCCGCCAAGCTGGGCCACTGAAACCGAGGCAGAATCTCGCCGCAATGCCGCACTTCACGACGACGCGCCAGGTCGCCCATTCCGCCACCGACATGTTCGATCTTGTCGCCGATATCGAGGCCTATCCGCGTTTCGTGCCACTGTGCGAGAGCCTGGTCGTGCGTTCGCGCCGCAGCGACGGCGATCGCGAAATCCTGATCGCGACCATGACCATCGCCTACAAGTTCATTCGCGAGTCTTTCACAACCAAGGTGGTCATTGACCGGAAGGCGCTTCGGATTACCGCCGAGTATCTCGATGGACCGTTCAGCCGGATGGAGAATGTCTGGCGCTTTGAACCACACGGGCGCGGCAGCAGCCATGTCCACTTCAATATTGACTACGAGTTCCGCTCGACGCCACTGAAACTGCTGATGGGTGCCGTTTTCGATAAGGCGTTCCGCAAGTTTACACAGGCTTTCGAGGCACGCGCTGACGTGGTTTACGGCGCGCCGGCCTGACTCCACGGCACTCATACCGCGAGATCCAGGAGCAACTGCAGGGCGCGTTCGACCGTTGCCAGGCGTACTCCGGAACGATCGAGGCGGGAAAAGACGCGAGCCTCATGTCGTGGCGGGCCGTTTCGCCGCATCACCGCGAAATGGACGAGCCCGACCGGTTTGTCCGCCGAGCCGCCGTCAGGGCCAGCGATGCCTGTGACCGCGATCGCGAGATCGGTTCGCGAACGGGCGATAGCGCCGGTGACCATTGCCATTGCGGTGGCTTCGCTAACGGCACCCGGCCCGGTGATGGTCTCGACCGGGACGCCGAGCAACTCGATCTTCGCTTCGTTCGAGTAGGTCACGAAGCCGCGATCGATAACTGCCGATGACCCGGCGATTTCCGTCAGAACCGCGGCAATGAGGCCTCCCGTGCAGGATTCGGCTGTTGCGACCGTCAACCCCCTGGCCGTGCAGCGCGCGACGACCTCGCCGGCGAGCGGAAGAAGCGGCGCCAGGTCGGTCATGACGGTGCTTTCAGCGGGAGGCGGATCGTGGCGGTTGCCGATGCCGCCAATCCCTCCCTGCGGCCGATATACCCCAATCCTTCACCGGTCGTAGCCTTGAGCCCGACACGGTCGACCCCGACACCGCAGATCGCGGCGATTCTGTCCCGGATCGCCGCGCGATAAGTGGAAATCCGTGGTGTTTCGGTAACGATCGTGACGTCCAGATGGCCGATCGCCCCACCGAGGGCTGCGACGCGATCAACCGCGAAACTCAGAAACCGGTCCGACGGTGCATCTCTCCACTGCGGGTCGGACGGCGGAAAGTGGACGCCGATGTCGCCGTCGGCAATCGCACCGAGGATCGCGTCGACAAGGGCATGGAGCACCACGTCA
>JAAEOR010000031.1 GCA_024222895.1 Hyphomicrobiales bacterium
CTCCTCGGGCCCGCCGCGCGTCGAGTACCGGACATGGCCCACCGCGCGGTCTCCAGGCAAGCGCTCGATCACGGCGCGATCGGTGAAATTGTCGCCGACCAAGCCGAAGCGCCGTTCGTTGTGGAATGTCGCGCCGTCGAGCGAAACAATACCGGCGGCTTCCTGACCACGGTGTTGGAGCGCATGCAGACCAAGAGCCGTCAGGGCGGCGGCGTCGTGATGGCCGAACACACCAAACACGCCGCACTCCTCGCGAAGCTTATCGTCGTCACTTGCCACGGGAATACCGGCTCGGTCGGACGGTCCGGCTCCTTTCGTCATCCGCGCGCAGCTCATGCCGGTCGAACTCGCGTCCGGCTCGACCATCGGGCCGCGTTGCTCTCTGCTCCTGGAAGAGCGCGTCGACTTTTGCCGGTACCCCTGGACAGCCATCCATTCCTGTCGGATCGGATCGCTGTTCGTGGGTGTTCATTCTTCGCTCTTTCCGGGCGGAAAAGGGCTTCGCGCCCTTTTCCCGAAAACGCTCTAGTTATCACCGGTGCTCTCAATGAGCTGGTCGATCCCGCTCCGCTCGGTGTCGTCGTAGGTGGGATTGGCTTCCGGGCTCTCCCCCGCCGAGTCGTTCGGAAGTGCCGGTGCCTCGCTGCCCTCGGTGTCGCCGTCGCGAAAGCGGCCGAGAAGTCTGGCCTCGGCATCCTCCGGTAACGCCGCGATCAGCCGATCTCCAAGGTTGTCCAGGAAAGGTTTCGATCGCGCATCTGCAACCCAGCCTGGTGGGTCAGGGACAAGAAACTTGAAGAACCACAGCGCGATGACGAGCAACAGGACACCTCGGATCGCGCCGAATATGAAACCGAAGGCTCGATCGATGGCCCCGATCCGGCTGTCGATGACAAAATCCGAGATCTTCATCGTTATGTAGCTGGCGACAATCAGAGCGACGAAGAAGATCACCGCCGCTGCGATGATCGTCGCGACGGTGGCGTTGTCGATATAGGGTTGAACCACCGGTACGAGACTTGGATACAAGAGGTAGGCGGCGACCGCCGCGGCGACCCAGGACGCCACCGACAGGACCTCTCGAACGAAACCTCTGACCATCGCGAGGACGGCCGAGATCAGGACGACGACGATGACGATGACATCGAGCACAGTAATCGGCATAACCTTCCCGTATTGAGCGACTGGATGCGAACCGAACGCCGATTCTGGTAACACGATTCTTCGTCGACGCTGCCGGGTGGTTGCGGTCAACCCGACCGCCGCCGCGAACGCACCGGCGCACCGACAAAAGTCCGGCGTCCCATAGCACGTCGATCAAACGGAATCCGGACGTTTTTTAGACATTGTCGGTTGATCCACCGTGAATCGAGGCGCCAATCGCCGCAACAAGCTCAACGAGTTGCTCGATCGTTCGGGATTTCATCGATTCGCCCATGTCCTCCCCGGCGCCGCCGGCCGGTAGGGCCGGCAGGGTGGCATGACAAAAGCCGAGCTTCCGGGCCTCTTTCAAGCGGATCGGAGCGTGGGCGACCGGTCGAATCGCCCCGGAGAGGCTCACTTCGCCGAAGAACACCGACTCCGCCGGCAGCGGCGCATTGAGGCGAGAGGAGACCAGCGCTGCGGCGACGGCCAGGTCTGCTGCCGGCTCGCCGATCCTCAGGCCACCGGCAACGTTGAGGTAAACGTCGCAGTCGCCCAGGCGCACGCGGCAGTGGGCCTCCAGGACGGCGAGAATCATGGCTAGTCGGCTCTGGTCCCAGCCAATCACTGCACGACGGGGCGTCCCTAGCGATGTCGGCGCCACCAATGCCTGAATTTCCACAAGAACAGGCCGCGTTCCCTCCATACCGGCAAAGACGGCCGCGCCCGCCGTCTTTCCAGTCCGCTCGCCGAGGAACAATTCCGACGGGTTGGGCACCTCGCGCAAACCCCCGCCGGTCATCTCGAACACGCCGATCTCGTCGGTTGGACCGAAGCGGTTCTTCACGGCACGCAGGATGCGGAATTGATGACCGCCTTCGCCCTCGAAATAGAGAACGCCGTCGACCATGTGTTCGACCACACGTGGCCCGGCAATCTGGCCGTCCTTGGTGACGTGCCCGACAAACACCACCGCCGCACCGCTGTGCTTGGCATAGCGGATCAGTGCCTGGGCGGACGCGCGCACCTGGGTGACCGTGCCGGGAGCGGAGTCGGCGCGATCGGTCCACAAGGTCTGGATGGAATCGGCAATTACCAGGGTCGGGGCCTGATCGCTCTCCAGCGTCGCCAGGATATCCTCAATGTGGGTTTCCGCGGCAAGCTTCACCGGCTCCTTCGAGAGATCAAGCCGGGCGGCACGCAGTCGGATCTGCGCGATGGCTTCCTCTCCCGAGACGTAGACGACCTTATGGCCGGCGCCAGCCAGCGCCCCGGCCGCCTGCAACAGCAACGTCGACTTGCCAATACCCGGGTCGCCGCCAACCAGCAGTGCCGAACCGGGAACCAGTCCTCCGCCGGTTACCCGGTCGAATTCCTCTATGCCGGTCTGAACCCGCGGTGCCTCCGTACTGTCTCCCACAAGGCCCTCAAGCGGTATGATCCGGCCGCTGCGCCGAGGTTTTCCCGGTCCGGCGGCAACGCCGGCCGACCCGGTTTCCTCCACAAGCGCATTCCATTCTCCACAATCGTCGCAACGGCCCTGCCAACGCGGACTCACGGCGCCGCAGTTCTGACAGACAAACTGAGCCTTGTTGCGGGTAGCGGCACGCATCACTTTCAAGCCCCGTGGAAAATGTTCCTGTTATGTTCTAGTTCATCGGCGCTTGAACATCAATCCGGTCCGTCTACCGGTGGCTACCGGGCCTCCAGGTAAATCCGATGATGGCGATGGCCGAGGCGTGTCAACAGCTCGTAGCCGATCGTGCCGGCCAATTCCGCGACTTCATCAACCGGAATATTGTGGCCGAACAACTCGACCCAATCACCGCGCTTCGTGCCGGGGATATCAGTGACGTCCAAGGCGATCAGATCCATCGAAATGCGGCCGACGATCGGCGCCGAATGGCCATTGATCCACGCTCGTCCGCCGGTCACGTCATTCGACGAGCTCGCGTGACGCGGGTATCCGTCGGCATACCCAACCGCAGCGATCGCGAGTTGGGATGCCCGGTCAAGTGACTCGGTTGCGCCGTAGCCAACGGTTTCGGCATGACTTGCGTCCCGGACCTGGAGGACGCGGGCTTCCAGGGTGACGACGTTGTGCATGGGATTTGCGATGCCCTGGACTGCCTCTCCACCGAACAAAGCGATCCCGGGCCGCACGAGGTCAAGGTGATAGTCTGCGCCGAGAAACACCCCAGCCGAGTTGGCGATCGAAGCCGGCACATCGGGCACCATCCCGCGGACCTCGTGGAAGCGTGCGAGCTGCTGGTGGTTGTGAGCGTGGTCCTGCAGGTCGGCACAGGCAAGGTGGCTCATAACCAGCATCAGCCCCAGCGACTCCAGAGCACGTTCCTCGGCCAGGCCCGCAACGTCCGCCACGCTCAAGCCGAGCCGGTTCATACCGGTATCGACATGAAGCGCCGCTTGAGTTGAGCCGCCGGCGCGACGATAGGCCGACCATTCCTCAATCTCCGGCACCGAGGAAAGGACAGGCCGAAGGTCGGCCGCCGCATATTGCTCGGTCGCACCGGCGAGCAGGCCATCGAGGACATAGATGGTGGCGGTGGGCACCGTCGCGCGGACGCCCAGGCCCTCATCGGGGAGCGCGACGAAAAAAGTATGGCAGCCGGCGGCCGCCAGGGCCCGGCTGGCCGCTTCAAGACCGGTGCCGTAGCCGTTACCTTTGACGACGGCGGCCGTAGTCGCATCGCCGGATCGCTTGTCGAGGTCACGCCAGTTGGCGGCGAGCGCGGCGAGGTCAACGATCAGTCGGCCACCTGCCAGATGGGTTTCCCTGCTGAGATCGACCGCGGTCGCCGCCATCAACGAACTCTCCGTTGCCTGATGCCAGTTCGGGCTGGCTTTGGACATATGTTCATGCCAGAGTGCAAATGTTCAAGACGGACGATGACATGCCCAAGGACCTGTTTGTAGACCCTACCGAAACTCGCAAGCGAGCCAAACTTCGCTTTGTCGATATGCCGATCCATTCCTACGCGACGCCGTTGACGGAAGAAAGGCGACGCCGCGGGGACGCGGCGCTTGTCAGAGTTCTTCGGGACATGCTGATCGTGCGAGAGTTCGAGACCATGCTCGGTGCCTTCAAGGGGCAGGGCGCCTACGCCGATATCTCTTTTGCCTATAAGGGCCCGGCCCACCTCTCGGTCGGTCAGGAGGCCGTGGCAGTCGGTGCCGCCTTGGCGCTTACACCGGACGATCACGTATTCGGCAGCCATCGTAGCCACGGTGAGTTCATTGCCAAGGGCCTCTCGGCTATCGCCGGCCTCGGTCCAACCAAGCTGACCGCCATCATGGAAGAACATCAGGACGGTCGATTGCTTCGATCAGTCGAGCGGCGCCTTGGTGGAAACAGCGAGAGCGCGGTCGCGGAGAATTTTCTCCTCCTCGGCCTGCTTTCCGAGGTATTCATGCGGGCGACCGGATTCAATGGTGGCATGGGCGGCAGCATGCACGCCTTCTTCCTGCCCTTTGGAGCCTATCCAAACAACGCTATCGTGGGAGCGTCTGCCGGCATTGCCACTGGCGCGGCATTGTTCAAGCGGCGCTTGAACGACCAGAGCATTGCGGTCGCTTACGCCGGCGACGGCGCCACCGGATGTGGCCCGGTTTGGGAAGCGATGAGCTTCGCGTCCATGGCGCAGTACCACCGTCTGTGGCCCAAACCCCGAGAAGGCGGTTTGCCGGTGCTCTTTGCTTTCACCAACAATTTCTATGCCATGGGCGGCCAGACCATCGGTGAAACAGCCGGCTGGGATCGCCTCTCGCGAATCGGTGCCGGGATCAACGCGTCGGCGATGCATGCTGAAACGGTTGATGGCGTGAACCCTCTGGCCGTTGCCGATGCCATGGGGCGCAAGCGCGACCTGCTGGTAGCGGGCAGTGGTCCTGCGCTGCTGGACATCGAGTGTTACCGGTCCTCGGGTCATTCGACGACGGACGCCAACGCCTACCGTACGCGTGAGGAGATGAAGACCTGGGGCGATCACGATCCGATTGGTCTCTTCGCGGCAGCGCTCGTCGAGGAGGGGATCCTCGACCCAGACGCTGAAGCGATCATGCGCGAGGAGGTCACTGCCCGGATGAGAGCCGTGACCGAAGCGGCTGTCGATCCCGATGTCAGCCCACAGGTCGATGTCCGTGCCGATCCGACACTGATCGGCAGATTGATGTTCTCAAATGACCAAGAGGCGGTCGGCGATCAGACTGCGGATCTGGTTGCAGATCCAGCATCGACGTCCCGGGTGAGGCAGCTCGGCAAGAAAGCCCGTTTCGGGCTGACTGATGATGGCCGACCCTTGTCGCCCCTGCGCGCGGTCACCCTGCGCGATGGATTGTTTGAGGCTCTTCTTCATCACTTTGCCCACGATCAGCGATTGATCGGCTATGGCGAAGAATGTCGGGAATGGGGTGGTGCCTTTGGCGTCTATCGCGGTCTTTCCGATATCGTGCCCTACGACCGGTTGTTCAATGCGCCGATATCGGAGGCGGCCATCGTTGCGACCGCAATTGGTTATGCGATGGAAGGGGGGCGGGCCGTTGTCGAGCTGATGTACGCGGATTTCATTGGCAGGGCCGGTGACGAGATCTTCAATCAACTGGCCAAATGGCAGGCAATGTCGGCCGGCGCGCTCAAGCTGCCGGTGGTCCTTCGTTGCTCGGTCGGCAGCAAATATGGGGCTCAACACTCGCAGGACTGGTCGGGCCTGGTTGCCCACATTCCGGGGCTGAAAGTGCTCTATCCTGCCACGCCTTATGATGCGAAAGGCCTACTGGCCACGGCGCTGTCCGGAAACGATCCGGTTGTCTTCTTCGAGAGCCAGCGCCTCTACGACGTCACCGAAACGTTCAACCTCGACGGAGTTCCAACGAACTACTACCACGTTCCGATCGGCGTTCCGGCCGTGCGCCGGGCCGGCGACGACGTGACGATCCTTACCGTTGGTCCTTCGCTCTATCCGGCGATGGACGCCGCAGAAATCCTCAATGCGGCCCACGGCCTGAGCGCTGAGGTCATTGATGCACGCTCACTCGTGCCGTTCAACTACGACCCGGTCCTTCGGTCGGTTCGCAAGACCGGCCGAATTCTGCTGGTCTCCGAGGCAAGCGAGCGAGGCAGCTTTCTGATGACGCTGGCAGCCAATATCACGCGTCACGGCTTCGCTGATCTGGAAGTGCCTCCACGTGTACTGGGCGCACCCAATTGGATCGTTCCGGGCGCGGAGATGGAAAAGACATACTTCCCCCAGCCGGACGATATCGTCGATATTGTCTGCTGCGAGCTCCGTCCGGAAAAGGCTATCGAGCGAGCCGGTCTGAGGGGATGGGACGATCTGGATCTCGCTCGCCGCGGCTTGTGATCCGCCCGATAAGGAGAAGGCAAATGGATGTGCCGATATTGATGCCGCAACTCGGCAACGAAATTGATGAAGCCCAGATCGACGAGTGGCTGAAGGCCGTCGGCGACAACGTCGAAGCGGGCGAGCAGATCGTGGTCGTCACGACACCGAAAGTGACGCTCGAACTTGAGGCGCCGGCGAGTGGTGTGCTCACGACGATTACGACCCCGCCCGACGAAATTGCCAAGGTCGGCGAGACCCTCGGGGTCATCAGCACCAGTTGAAAAGCGTGCCGACGAACCTGACCAGAGGGGAATCGATGGCCATGGTCGACGGTCGTCGACTGGCCTTCATGGCCACCGAAGGGGAGGGTGCAACAGTCGTACTTCTCCACGGGTTTGGTGCCGACTGCCTGACCTGGCTGCTCACCCAGCGTGAGATTTCCGACTACGCCGCCACGATTGCCGTCGACCTTCCGGGCCACGGTCGTTCGGACCGTGATGTTGGGCCCGGAAATGTTGCCTTCCTTACGGATCTGATTGCAGCTTTCCTGTCGGAACGGAAGACCGGCCCGGTTCACATCGTCGGTCACTCCCTGGGGGGTGGCATCGCTATCGACCTGGCGCACCGCAAGCCGGATTGCGTTGCGTCTCTGTTTCTCATTGCGCCAGCCGGGCTGGGCACCGGGATCGATCCTGCATTCCTGTCCGCAGTGACCGACATGGCGAACCTGGATCAAGCAAGCGCCGTGCTGGCGCGCTTGGTCACCCGCCGCCGTCTGATCAGTCCACAGATGACGGCGCGGGTGCTTGAACAGATCTCGGAACCGGGCACACGCGAGGGACTTCGCAAGATTGCACGAGGGTTGGCGTCGATCCAGACCGATCTCGCCGACGCCCTGGCGGCGGTGGGCCAGAGCGACTTCCCGGTCCATGTGCTGTGGGGCGATCGTGATGGTGTCAACCCGCCCGGGGTCAATCGGGACAGGTTGCTTGGCGGGCGCTTTGAGCGGATAGCGGATGCCGGCCACCTGCCGCACATCGAGAATCCCGGCGCTGTCAATCGCGCCATCCGAGAGTTTCTGAGCACGGCGATGGAGCGACGCGGATGACGCGCCTGCGTCGTGACGGGGGCGCGGCGGCTGCGAGTGATACCGGATCGCTACGCCTGCGTGCCGCATGGCTTTATTTCGCTCACGGCATGACCCAGCGGGGCATATCGGAACGATTGGGGATCAGCCGCGGGACCGTGATCCGGCTGCTGGCCGACGCGCGGGCGCAGGGCGACGTTCAAATCTGGATCGGACGCGGCGACACGGAGTGTATCGATCTGGGCCTCCAATTGGAGGCCCGTTTCGGCCTCGACGAAGCCATTGTCACGCCGGGCCGCCAGGAAGACGAGGCCGCCCGATCGGTCGGTCTCGCGCTGGGTCGCTTCCTCTCTGAAGTCATTCGCGAGGGCCAGACAATCGGGGTCGGATGGGGACGCTCGCTGACTGCGTCGCTCGAAAGCTTGCGCCCCGTCCGCCGGCCCGGTGCGAAGGTTGTGTCGCTCGTGGGGGGCGCCGTACAGGCGCGCGGCTCCAATCCGCTCGAATATTCCTGGCGTGTGGCAAGCGCCTTTGGCGCGGACTGTTACCTTTTTGTCGCACCGGCTTATGTCGATTCCGCCAGCACGCGAAAACGACTGATCGAGAATTGCGGCCTCGAAGCGCTTTTCGGGCTCGCCCGCACTTTGGACGTTGCGGTGGTCGGAGTCGGTGGGATCGGAGGGCCCGGAAGTTCCCAGGCAGCGTCGATGGTCACGCCGGAGGAACTGGCGCAAGTGGTAGCTCTCGGCGCGGTGGGAGACCTTTTGTGTACGTTCCTTGACGCCCGGGGCCGCACCGTCGCTCATCCTCTGAATCGCAGAGTCATGAGCGTGCCACTTGACGATCTTGCGAAAGCCGAACATCTGGTGATCGCGTCCGGTGGAGCCAGTCGCGCTGTGGCCATCCGTGCCGCCATCGGGCGCGTTGGCTGCAACACTCTGATAACTGACGAAGGCGCTGCGTTGGAACTACTGGCTGGCGGAGATTGAACTCATGGCGTTTCTTGGCATCGATGTTGGAACGACCGCGGTGAAGGCGATCCTCGTCGACGACAGCCAGCGGCTTCTGGCTAGCGGAACGTCGGCCTATCCGATTCTCAGTCCGGCGCCGGGCGTGCGTGAGCAAGACCCCGATACCTGGCTGACTGCCGTGGCGGAATCCCTCGGAGAAATTCAAACCGCAGCGGCGGAAGCGTTCACACAGGTCAAGGCAATCGGTCTTTCGGGCCAGATGCATTCGCTCGTCGCGCTGGGACCGGACAGCCGACCGTTGCGCAAGGCGATGTTGTGGAACGACAGCCGCGGCGCTGCTGAGTGCGCGGCCCTGACCGCCACGGTCCCACGGATCGGTGACATCACCGGCGTCATCGCAATGCCGGGTTTCACGGCCGCAAAGATTCTGTGGATGCGGTCCAATGAACCGGAGTTGTTCGCTCAGATACGGACCGTGATGCTCGCCAAGGACTATATTCGGCTCTGGCTGACTGGTGACATCGCCACGGACATGTCTGACGCGGCCGGCACCCAGCTTCTCGACGAACGGGCGCGTCGCTGGGATCCTCGAATAATTGCAGCGGTCGGCCTCGCCGCCGACCAACTTCCGGCTCTGTATGAGGGTACTGCGCTTACCGGTGAAGTCAGCGCTTCAGCCGCCGAGCGACTTGGACTCCGTGCTGGCATCCCCGTGGCGGCCGGCGGGGGCGACGGAGGCACCGGCGCAGCTGGAATTGGCTGTGTCGACTCGGCAGCGGGCTTCGTCTCACTGGGAACGTCCGCCAACTACGTTGTCGCCCAGGATAGGTACGCTCCACGACCGGAGACGCTGATCCACAACTATGCCCATTGCGTCCCGGATCGCTGGTATCAGATGGGGGCGCTGCTTAACGGCGCCAGCTGTTTGGCGTGGATGCTGCGCATGCTTGGCGACGGTGAGGGCGACCCGGCGGTAGTGTTGGCTGCCGTCGAAGCCGATTACAAGGGCCCGTCGCCGGTGACCTTCCTCCCCTACCTTACGGGCGAACGTACACCGCATAACGATCCGGCTGCCCGAGGCGCTTTCTTCGGCCTGGATCAGGCTACCGACCGGGCCGCGTTGATCCAGGCTGTGCTTGAGGGCGTTGCCTTTTCGCTGCGCGACGCTCAAGATTGTCTCGACGATGCCGGAGCTGTGGTTGAACGGCCCGGCTTCATAGGCGGTGGATCTCGCAGCCGGTTTTGGGCGCGTATTGTTGCGACCGTGCTCGAACGACCCCTGGCGCGGTATTCCGGCGCCGACCTCGGTCCCGCGCTTGGTGCCGTCCGCCTTGCCATCATCGCCGCCACTGGTGCATCGGTTGCCGATGTATGCACAGCGCCAACAGTGCAAGAGACAGTGGAGCCGGATGAGACGATGGTTGATGCCTACCGGGAGCGACAAGAGCCCTTCCGGCGCCTGTACCGGGAGACTCGCCGGGTCCGAAGCTAGTGGTCCGACTCCGACATTTGCTACCCTCCTGCAGCACCCTCCCAAGCAAATGTCGGAGTCATCAGGACCACTAGCAACTATCTGATTCTAGTGGAGCTTTTGAATTTGACATTTGAATGAGAGCCTTGCAGCGAGCGGGACTCAAATGTCAAATTCGCTCCACTAGGCTCCGCCTTCGGTCGCCTTGGCGTACAGGCCGATCTTGTGCGGCCAGCCTTTCTTCGAGGCCATTTCTTCCCGGTATTTCTCCCAGCCCTCACCGTGGCGAAAGAAGTCTCGATGAACCAGCAGGACATTGGTGCCGCCATCGTCCGACGGCGAAAACCGCACATCGACCCGGCTGGCTGCCGCCTCGTTCGGTTCCGGCTCCCGGTTCGGGGTGATCTGCCAGGCCAAGACGATGTGGTCGGGTCGGCTGAACGCCAGAACGCTACCCCAGACCTTCCTGGTCCCGTCGACCGTCTCCTCAAAGCAGGCGCCGCCCATCGCCGGCTCAATGCCGATTGTCTTCAACTGGCTGCCGCTCCAGGTGTAATCGCCGGGCCACCAACTGGCGAGTTCGTCGACGAAGACTTCAAAGGCGCGATCGACAGGAACTCCGACCGGCTGGGTGAGGTGAAGGAGTTCCTTGGTTCCGCCGACCTCAATGCCGCCCGCATCGCTTTTTTTTCCGAAGAGGTTTTTGAGAATCATGAATTCTTGTCCGATTCGATCACGAACCGGAGCGCGCGGGCAGGTGATCGCTGTGCGCCAGGTTCGAGAAACGGGTGATCCGATCCTCGAACAGTAGCCTGACCGTGCCCGTTGGGCCATGCCTTTGCTTGCCGATAATCACTTCGGCGATTCCGTGCACATCTTCCATCTCCTGCTGCCACTGCGCGTGTTCGATGGTGTTAGGCTTCGGCTCTTTGTTTTGGAGGTAGTATTCCTCCCGATAGATGAACAAAACCACATCCGCGTCCTGCTCGATCGAACCCGATTCACGCAGATCCGAGAGTTGCGGATGCTTGTCGTCTCGGTTCTCAACCTGTCGCGAGAGCTGAGACAGGGCAAGAATCGGAACCTGAAGTTCCTTCGCTAAAGCCTTGAGTTGATTGGTGATTTCCGTTATCTCCTGGACGCGGTTGTCCGATCCGCGGCGCTGCGACGCCTGCATCAACTGGATGTAGTCGACCACCAGCAGATCAAGGCCGCGCTGGCGCTTGAGGCGACGAGCCCGGGCGGCGAGTTGGCCGATAGTCAGGCCGCCGGTCTGATCAACGTAAAGCGGGACGCGGTTCATTTTGCCCGAAGCCGCGACAATTTGGGCGAACTGGTCCTCGGTAATACGTCCGCGGCGGATATCGGCGGAAGGGACACCGGCCTGTTCGGCGATGATGCGGGTGGCTAGCTGCTCGGCGGACATTTCCAGCGAAAAGAACCCGATGATGCCACCGCTGACCGTTTTGGTCGTTCCGTCCGCTTGCTGTTCTCCCTGCCATGCCTGGGCGACGTTAAAGGCGATGTTGGTGGCAAGGGATGTCTTGCCCATCCCCGGTCGCGCGGCCAGGATGACCAGGTCGGACGGCTGAAGTCCGCCCATCTTGCGATCAAGTTCCTCAAGGCCGGTTGCCAGGCCGGAGAGGTGACCGTCGCGCTGGTAGGCGGCCGATGCCATGTCGATTGCATTGACCAGGGCTGTTTCGAAGGCGTGAAAGCCGGTGTCGTAGTTGCCATGTTCGGCGAGGTCATAAAGCTGCTTCTCGGCATCCTCGATCTGGTGACGTGGCGTTTTCTCAACCGGCGAGTCGTAGGCGACGTTGACCAGATCCTCACCGACTCCAATCAGGGCTCGGCGGATCGCCAGGTCGTAGATGGTCCGTCCGTAGTCGTCGGCGTTGATGATCGTAGTTGCCTCGGCGGCGAGCCGGGCAACATATTGAGCGAGGTTCAGGTCGCCGATTGCAAGCTCCGCGGGGAGAAATGTCTTGATCGTAACCGGACTTGCGACCTTGTTGGCGCGAACAAGCTCGCCGGCGACCTGAAAAATGCGGCGGTGGACGGGTTCGAAAAAATGCTCGGACTTGAGATAGTCCGATACCCGATAATAAGCCTCATTGTTGATCAGAATCGCACCGAGAAGCGCTTGCTCCGCATCGACATTTTGTGGGGCGCTACGATGCGACTCGGTTCGTTCGGGGATCGCGCGGGCAGCGAGTGCCATACCTGTCGGTTCCTGTTCTGTCTCGACGCGATCTACCATGGCGTCAGCAACAACATCGACAGGGTGATGCGCGCCGCTCCCCGATTGTTTCGACTTCGGGTGCGCCGCTGCCGATGCGGTTAGGTTGATTCGTAAGTCCTTAACTGATTCTTAATCCTACCTTCCCTCGCGCGAAAGCACCGAACGACGGCGGAGCCGGGTTCACACGGAATCCACTCTCATCCACATTTCGATCAGCAAAAGCTGGATGGGCGCTTGCCGCAGGGCGGGTTAGAGGGTGCGATTCGCGAAATCGCAGGCATTCACTCGCCGGCGATTCGGAGTTCCCCACGCTCTGCGTACCGCCGGTCAATGTCGCGGAGCCGTTGTTCTTCTTCGTACATGTAATCACGTGTGAGCGGCAGCGCATGCTGGTCCCGGGCGATCTGAATCTGGAAGTTCATCAAGTCCCAATATCGAAACGACACCTCTGAGGCCGCGAGGTAGTATTCCCACATTCGACAGAAACGCTCATCGTAAATTGACTTGGCTTCATCACGCCGGGCCAGGAAACGCTCGCGCCAATGGCGCAGCGTCTGCGCGTAATGGAGGCGCAGGATTTCCATGTCCGTGACTTTCAATCCTGTGAGTTCAATATGCGGCACGACCTCCGATACGGCGGGAACGTAGCCGCCTGGAAAAATGTATTTCTGAATCCAGGAATTCGTATCGCCGGGACCGTCGAACCGACCGATGGAATGCAGCAGCATCACGCCGTCATCGGTCAACAGCTCGCGGCAAGTGTCGAAAAATTCGCGATAGTGGCCGACGCCAACATGCTCGAACATGCCCACCGAAACGATTCGGTCGAACGGTCCCTCGACCTTGCGATAGTCCTGCAACAGGAAGCGGGCACGGTCAGCGAGGCCGCGTTCGGCCGCCCGGCGATTCGACGTGGCGTGTTGCTCTTCCGAAAGCGTGACTCCGGTCACATCGACGTCGCATCTCTCGACAAGATACATCCCGAGCCCGCCCCATCCCGAACCGATGTCCAGGACTCTCTGCCCGGGCTTCAGCGCAAGCTTGGAAGCCAGATGGCGTTTCTTCGCAAGCTGAGCGGCGTCGAGGTCGGTCTCGCCCGGTTCGAAAAAACCGCACGAGTACTGAAGATCATTGTCGAGAAACAGATCATAGAGCCGCCCGTCCAGATCGTAGTGGTGCGCAACATTCCGGCGGGCGCGAAACGGGTTGTTCATCTGGCGGAGTCGTCGCGTGCCGTATCGCAGCGCCGCGCCATACTGCATCAGCTTTGGCAGACGGATGACGGCCATGTTCGAAAAAAGGATATCGAGGAAATCGTACAACGCGCCGCGTTCGAAAACGACGCCGCCATCCATGTACTCTTCGCCCAGCTTCAGGCCCGGCATGAGGATGACATTGCGCTCCGCGCTGGCGCGTGTGAACCGGATAACAACAGGCGTCCCGGTACCATCGCCGTAGCTGTGCGACGCCCCTCCGGCATCGATCACTTCCAGCGAGCCCTTACGGATGGTCCGCCGAAAAAAACTCTTGAGCAAGCCGTTCATTTCAGCCCCTCCGCCCCGAGGCGCCAAGCGGGGTTTGGTCTTGGCCCCCCAATCTCCCACGACCGCCAAAAGGTCAAGCCAGGTTCGCTCATCGGCTCGACCAGTGGAATACTTTACCTACTAAACTTGGCCGAAATTCGCTAGTGGTCCGACTCCGACATTTGCTACCCTCCTGCAGCACCCGCTCAAGCAAATGTCGGAATCGACAGGACCACCAGCAACCATTTGATCCTTGTGGAGCTTTTTTGAATCTGACAGTTGAGCGAGAGCCTGGCCGGACGCAAATGTCAAATTCGCTCAACTAGGCCTTGGTGGCTTCTTCATTCTCTTCGGCGGTCACGTCGGCGCCAGTGTCCCCACCGCCGTCTGTTTCGGTTTCCTCGAGCGATTCTGAGTCCGTGTCAGCATTGGCTTCGGCATCGCCTTCACTCTCGCTGTCACTTTCAAAGTCGACCTCGTCGTCATTCTGCAGACTGAGATCTTCGCCGCGCGCCTGCCGCTCGGCTTCGTCTTCGCTCCGCGCGACATTCACAGTGATCTGCGAATCAACCTCTGGATGAAGAGCGATGCTGACTGTGTGCATCCCGATCGTCTTGATCGGCTGGTTCAACTGGATCTGATTTCGGGAAACGGTGAAGCCGCCGGTGTCAAGAATTTCAGCCAGATCCCGGGTTGTCACCGATCCGTAGAGCTGTCCGGTTTCGCCGGCTTGGCGGATGACGACGAAGGTCTGGCCAGTGAGCTTCTCGGCGACTCCTTCGGCCTCACTCTTGCGCTCCAGATTACGCGCTTCGAGCTGGCCCCGTTGCGCCTCGAAGACCTTGCGGTTCTCGGTCGTGGATCGCAGGGCCTTTCCCTGCGGCAGCAGGAAGTTGCGGGCGTAACCGTTGCGAACGCGGACCACATCGCCCATCTGTCCAAGCTTTGCGATTCGCTCAAGTAGAATCACATCCATTTGTGGAACTCCTTTGTTGTCATTCGTTTCGTGCGGCGCCGCGGAAATGCCGGGCGCGGAGTCGAAGGAAGCTTTCCGCCAGGCCAACAAGGGCCATAAGGGGCAGAAGTATGATGCCGAAGAAAAATGCGAAGACGTACAGCGCGACGAGGATGGGCGTCCGCTGCGCATTGGTGACTGTCGTCGCATGGATCACGGCCAGCCCGATCAGAGCCAATGCGGCACCAAGCGCCCCGACGACCGTGGCCGCCCCATAACCCACCACTCCGGGGAGGAAGCACAGCGGGATGGCCACGCCGAAAGCCAGTGGTGCCGGTTGAGGCAATGTTGCAGTCCACAGCCTCTCTCGTGGGCGCCTCAATCGCCCCGACGCGTCCGTGATCCGCGCCGCGAGCCACATGTCGAAGACGTGGATGAAAAGCAGGTTTATCGGCAAAATGAACGGCGCCGCTGCAACGAACAGCCTGGCGAGGGGTTCCACCTCGGCAGCCGTCGGCGGCGGAGCACCGTTCGACGATTGCGACAGCAGATCCACCAATGCATTGGTGAAATCGGTGGTGGTTGCCACTGGATCGAATCCGCCGATGATTCCGACCGCGATCACACCGCAGGCGGTTGCCAGCGCGCCCTGAAAGAGGATGCCGCCGATCGGAAAATGCTCCGAGATCTCTCCGTTGTCGCCGGTTGAACGGGATAGACCGGCGAGGCGGCTCATCCACAGAACCGGTGCGGCAAAGAGGAGGAGATAGACAGCCGCGCTTGCAGGCGATAGTGCGCCGGTAACAACTATTCCGGCAATGCCAGCTGCAACGATTGCCGTCAGGAGGTTCCAGCCAAGACCGGCAATGGCGATGGGTAGTCCACATATCGCAAAGAGCGGTAAAGCAAGGGCCGTTCCGCTGGTCGACGACAGAAACAGAAGCGCCCCAGCGATTCCCGCTGCGACGCCAATCAGGCCGACCTCAATCATTTCACCTCGCTGTCCCGCCGACTGAGCGGTTAGGGGCAGGGTCGCAATCGTAGAGACCGGCCTCGCCCCAACCTGATGACGTTGCTACTTGATTACGTAGGGGAGAAGCCCAAGAAAGCGGGCGCGCTTGATGGCCCGGGCCAGTTCTCGCTGCTTGATCGCAGAAACCGCGGTGATTCGGGACGGTACGATCTTGCCGCGCTCGGATACATAACGCTGCAGCAGCCGGGCGTCCTTGTAATCGATCTTCGGTCCGTTCTCACCCGAAAACGGACACGTCTTGCGTCGCCGAAAGAAGGGGCGCCGGGTCGGAAGTTGATTGATATCGACCATCAGTCGGATCCTTTGTTTTCGCCGCTATTGTCCCTCGGCTTGTCGCCGCCGGCCGGAGGACGGTCCTCCCGGCGCGGTCCGCGGTCCCGGTCACCGAATCGCCCACGACGATCGTCGCGCCTGTCATCGCGATCTCGCTTCTGCATCATGATCGACGGACCTTCCTCCAATTCGTCGACCTTCAGGGTCATCGACCGAAGAACATCCTCATGCAGACGCTGCTGGCGCTCCATCTCCGCAACCGCTATCGGCGGCGCGTCAAGATTCATCAGGGTAAAGTGGGCTTTGCGGTTCTTGCGAATCCGGTAAGCGAGGGATTTCAATCCCCAGTTTTCGACTTTGGCGACCTGCCCGCCGCCTTCTTCGATCACCGTCTTGAACTGCTCGACGAGTGTTTCAACCTGCTGGCCGGAGACATCCTGTCTCACCAGAAAAATATGCTCGTACAGTGGCATTTCTTGCCTTTCCTTCAATTGGCCCGGCGCCAAGCCTCGCGAAGCCCCCATGATCTGGAAAGGCTCGCTTGTCACTTCGAGAGCGGAGACACGGGAAGTCGGATCGGCCTTCGATCCTCGCGCGGCGACATCCGCACGCTTCCGTTCAGCCCCCAGCCGGGGTCCGTTGGACGAAGGGGTTATATGCGAACGCGAGGAGAATGCAACAAGGCCGTGGATTGCCCGAATGGGCAACGAAGCTTGACATCGCGGAAGCAAACAGGCTCAAAGGCGCGAAATTTTCCGATCATGGCGCGAAACGAGGGCTACTGCGGCACGCATGACAACGGTGTTCACCTTTCCGGGACAAGGAAGTCAATCCGTCGGCATGGGACACGGCCTTGCGGAGGCCTTCCCGGAGGCACGCGCGGTTTTTGACGAAGTTGACGAAGCACTGGATGAACGCCTGTCAGCTATCGTCTGGGAGGGACCAGGCGAAGCTTTGACCCTGACGCAGAATGCGCAGCCGGCGCTGATGGCAGTCAGCCTTGCCGTCGTGCGCGTACTTGCCGCGCACGGCGTAGAGGTTGCGCGAAGTGCGGCCTACGTAGCCGGGCATTCGCTCGGCGAGTACTCGGCGCTTGCCGCCGCCGGAAGCCTGACGGTTGGCGATGCGGCTCGGCTCCTGCGCACGCGCGGTCAGGCGATGCAGCAGGCGGTCCCGGTCGGTGCCGGCGCGATGGCCGCGCTCATCGGCCTGGACTTTGCGGTTGTCAAAGACGTCGTGGTCGAGGCCGCGGCGGGTCAGGTCTGCGCGGCCGCGAACGACAACGGCGGCGGCCAGGTGGTGGTGTCCGGAAACCGCGCGGCGGTCGAGCGCGCGGTGGCGATCGCCAAGCATCGCGGAGCCAAGCGCGCGGTGATCCTGCCGGTCAGTGCGCCTTTCCACTGCACATTGATGGCGCCTGCCGCCGAAGTCATGAAAGAGGCGCTCGCAGCCGTGACGTTTCTGGCACCATCGGTCCCGGTCGTCGCAAATGTGACAGCCCGGCCGGTCGTTGATCCCGATGATATTCGTAGTAATCTGGTGGCCCAGGTCACCGGAATGGTGCGCTGGCGCGAAACGATATCCATGTTGGCGGAATCAGGTGTCGGTCGGTTTGTGGAAGTCGGCTCCGGCAAGGTCCTGACCGGCTTGACGCGTCGAATCGCCACCGGAGCCGAAACCATGGCGATTGGCAAGGCCGATGACATCGACGCGGCCGTGGAACAGCTGTCAACCGACGAGATGACTCATGTTTGAGCTGACTGGCAAGCGCGCGCTGGTGACCGGCGCGACCGGAAGCATCGGTGGCGGTATCGCACGGGCGTTGCATGCGCAAGGTGCGGTGGTCGGCTTATCGGGAACGCGTCGCGAGGTCCTGGAGGAATTGGCGGTCGAACTGGGCGAACGCTGCCATGTCCTGCCCTGCGACTTGTCGGACAGCGAGGCGGTGGACCAGCTCGTTCCCCAAACCGAAACTGCGATCGGCGAACTCGACATTCTCGTGAACAATGCGGGGATGACGCGCGATACCCTGTTCGTTCGGCTTTCCGACGAAGACTGGGGGAAAGTGATCGCGGTCAATCTTACTGCTGCTTTCAAGCTGTCGCGTGCTGTTCTGATGGGCATGATGCGTCGCCGGAGCGGAAGGATCATCTCGGTATCTTCGGTGGTCGCCGCAACGGGAAACGCCGGGCAGGGTAACTATGCCGCTTCGAAGGCTGGCCTGATCGGCATGACCAAGTCGCTTGCTCAAGAAGTTGCCAGCCGCGGTGTGACGGCTAATTGCATCGCGCCCGGTTTCGTAGCTTCTGCCATGACGGATGCACTGAACGACAGGCAGAAGGAAACAATCCTCCAGCGCGTGCCGATGAAGAGACTTGGAACGGTCGAGGAAATCGCGTCGGCGGCGGTCTATCTGGCCAGCGATGACGCAGCTTATGTGACCGGACAGACAATCCACATCAACGGTGGTATGGCTATGATCTAAAAGGAGAAAAATGGATCGACCCATCGCGGTCGATCCGGTATTCAGAGCCGGTTCGGCTGCTGGCCAAGGTCCACAAAGTATGATAGGACCGCCGCCATGCCGACGTCCGGGCGGCTCTGTTCTACCCCACCCTGCCGATCGGCAGTTACGGCGACGCTGCACCGTGTTTTTTTCGGGCGAAACTTCTCCCGTTCCCGTGCGCAGGCCAAGACGGATCGCTCGCGGAGGGGCGACTCTTCGGAGTCGAACGTGTTTGGGCAAATGAGGTTCTGACAAGATGAGCGATATCGCTGAACGGGTAAAGAAGATCGTCGTCGAGCACCTGGGTGTCGATGCCGATAAAGTTTCCGACAATGCCAGTTTCATTGATGATCTCGGCGCTGACAGCCTCGACACTGTCGAGTTGGTGATGGCGTTCGAGGAGGAGTTTGGGGTTGAAATTCCGGACGATGCGGCCGAGACGATCCTGACGGTAGGCGACGCGGTCAAGTTCCTGGAAAAGAACGCGTCCTAAGCGCCTCCCGCATGGGCCAGGGGCGTTGCCGGGGGGATGGATTCTGATTTTTCCATGAGACGGGTTGTAGTCACCGGCCTCGGCATGGTGACGCCGCTGGGGTGCGGCGTCGATGTCAACTGGAGACGTCTGCTCGCTGGAGAAAGCGGCGCGACAAAGGTCACCGACTTTGAAGTCGATGACCTGGCGTGCCAGATCGCCTGTCAGGTTCCCCGCGGGTCGCTGGCCGAGGAAAAGTTCGACAACGGCGACTGGATGGAGGCGAAGGAGGCCCGCAAGGTCGATGACTTCATCATCTACGCCATCGCTGCCGCGGACCAGGCACTCGACGACGCTGATTGGCACCCGGAAACGTCCGAAGATCAATGGTCAACCGGTGTCCTGATCGGGTCGGGTATCGGCGGGATTGGCGGGATCAATGAAGCCTCGATCGTCCTGCGGGAAAGGGGGCCCCGGCGAATCAGCCCGTTCTTCATTCCCGGGCGACTGATTAATCTGGCGTCCGGCCAGGTATCGATTCGCCATAAGCTAAAAGGCCCAAACCATGCGGTCGTCACCGCATGTTCGACCGGGGCACATGCTATCGGGGACGCTGCCCGGTTGGTTGCGCTGGGCGATGCGGACGTCATGGTCGCTGGCGGGACTGAATCGCCGGTCAACCGACTCGCCCTGGCCGGTTTTGCGGCCTGTAAGGCACTTTCGACACATTTCAACGAGCGGCCGACCAAGGCCTCCCGCCCCTTCGACCGCGATCGCGATGGTTTCGTGATGGGGGAAGGCGCCGGGGTCGTCGTCCTCGAGGAACGCGAGCATGCGCTCGCCCGGAGCGCCCCGATCTACGGGGAAGTCGTCGGCTATGGCCTGTCTGGCGACGCTTATCACATAACCTCGCCATCCGAGGATGGGGAGGGAGCCGAACGATGCATGCGCGCGGCAATGAAGCGCGCAGGCATTCGTGTCGATGAGATCGACTACATCAACGCACATGGAACTTCGACGCCGGTCGGAGACGAAATCGAATTGAAGGCCGTCGAACGGGTACTGGGCAATGCGGCCGGTGGCGTCTCGATGTCGTCGACAAAATCGGCGATCGGCCACTTGCTGGGAGCGGCAGGAGCAGTTGAAGCGATTTTTTCACTCTTGGCGATCAGTCACAACATAGCTCCGGCGACCATCAATCTGGACAATCCATCGATGGAAACGCCCCTGGATCTGGTCCCCATCGAGCCCGTCGAACGCCCGATTGACATCGCGCTGTCCAATTCCTTCGGCTTTGGCGGGACCAACGCTTCGCTGGTCTTTCGGCGCCACGCTTGACAGGGACTATCCCGGTCTCGCCACAATGACCTATAAAGTGCAGGGTTCGATACCGACGACCACAAAGGGTTGGACGCGGCGATGAGTGATTTACGGGACGGTGGCTTCAGTGATGATGCCGATGGGCTCTCCGCGCGACTGGCGTCCGCCAACCGATCGGCGCCCAGAAGCCCGGCCGAGGCGATTCAGCCCGAACAGGTGCCGCCGCCGCCGCAGCGGTCGCGGGCAGTGCGACATCCACTTGTTGTCTTCCTCAACTTCCTTCTGACCATCGCCATTATTGCCGTGGTCGTGATCGGCGGGGGATTGCTGTATGGAAGAATGCAGTTTCAGGAGCCCAGCTCGCTGGCCCAGGAAAGGACGATCGATGTCGACAAGGGCGCCGGGCTGAGGGACATTGCCGATCGGCTGCAGGCGGAGGGCGCGATCTCCAGCAAGTGGTTGTTCATCGCCGGTGTCTGGCTAAACCGGCAACAGAACAGTCTCAAGGCCGGCGAGTATCTGATTCCCGCCAACGCCAGCATGTCCGAGATCATGAACCTGTTGGTCGAGGGGAAAAGCAAATACTACGCAGTCACCATACCGGAAGGGCTGACGAGCGAGCAGATCGTCGAGATCCTCAACGCCGACCCGACATTGTTGGGCGAGGTTAACCAGGTGCCGCCGGACGGCGCCTTGTTGCCGGAAACCTATCAATTCACACGGGGTGATACGCGGCAGAATATCATTGCCCGGATGCAGCGCGAACGGGACCGAGTCCTCACCGACGTCTGGAGCCGGCGCGCTTCCGATCTCCCATTGAAGAACGCGGAGGAACTGGTCACCCTTGCGGCGATTGTCGAGAAGGAAACAGCGCTTGCCGACGAACGCAGCCGGGTTGCAGCAGTATTCATCAACCGCCTTCGGCTCAATATGCGGTTACAGTCCGATCCAACAGTGATCTATGGCCTGTTCGGCGGCAAGGGAAAGCCGCCTGACTATCAGTTGACCAAAACCGACCTTGAGAAAGAGACCGCCTTCAATACTTATGTCGTCGACCGGCTTCCGCCGGCGCCAATCGCAAATGCGGGTAAAGCGGCACTCGAAGCGGTTGCGAATCCGTCCCGTACTCGCGATCTGTTCTTCGTAGCCGATGGGACTGGTGGGCATGCATTCGCGGAGACCTACGAGGAGCATCTTCGCAACGTGGCACGGTGGCGAGAAATCGAGGGCGAACCAGCCGAACAACCTGCCGAACAACCTGCCGAGCCGCTCGAGGCAGATGAGCCGCTTGCGCTGTCACCGGCCGAGTAGTTGTTGGCATCGTAAGCAACCGGGTGGGCGGCGCTGGGGGCGGCGTAACCGCGGATATTGACGGGGGGCGTGTAGTGGGGCTCGGCAGCATGACCGGCTTTGCCCGGGTTGACGGTGACGCAGACGGGATCCGGTGGACCTGGGAGCTGCGCAGTGTCAACGGTAAGGGACTGGACCTTCGGTTCCGGCTGCCACCGGGTTTCGAGCGGCTCGAACCAGACGCGCGAGAGCGGTGCGCCCGGCGTTTGACGCGGGGCAATATTCAGGCTGTGTTGTCTGTCGATGCCCGCGCGGCCGGTCACAGGATTGTTGTCAACGAACCGGTTCTTGAAGCAGTTCTTGACGCCATGCGGCGCGTGGCGGATCGAATTGAAGTCCAGCCGCCGACATTGGATGGGATCCTCGCCATGCGCGGGGTGCTTGAAGTCGAAGACGCGATAGCGGAGGCCGGTGTTCGCGAGGAACTGGACGACGCTCTCCTCGCCGGATTGGAAACCGGCGTCGATGAGCTTGCGGCCATGCGTCAACGCGAAGGCGAGGCAATCGGCGCCGTGCTTGCCGGACGGCTTGACCAACTCGCTGGTTTGACAAAGCAGGCGGATTCCTCGCCGGCGCGCGAGCCAGGCACGATTCGGGTCAAGTTGGCAGAGCAGGTCGCCGCGTTGCTCGATGCGGCTCCGGCCCTTGATCCCGATCGGCTCCACCAGGAGGCGGTGCTTCTTGCCACCAAAGCCGACATCAGGGAGGAACTGGACCGCTTATTCGCCCATGTCGATGCGGCGCGCGCGCTCCTCGGACAGGCGGGGCCGGTTGGTCGGCGTCTGGATTTCCTGGCCCAGGAATTCAACCGCGAGGTCAACACCCTTTGCGCCAAATCGAACGACCGCGCCTTGACGGCGGTCGGCCTGGAAATGAAGTCCGTGGTAGATCAAATGCGCGAGCAGATTCAGAATCTGGAATGACAGACAAAGGCTGGCCGTCAAAACGCCGTGGGCTAATGCTGGTACTGTCATCGCCGTCCGGCGCCGGCAAATCAACGCTTTCGCGGTTGCTCTTACAGAAGGACGACGGCCTTGACTTATCGATTTCGGTGACGACGCGCGCGAGGCGCGCCAGCGAGGTTGACGGCGTTCACTACCACTTCATTGATCGCGATCGCTTTTTGTCAATGAGGGCAGACGGCGAATTGCTTGAATGGGCGGAAGTTCACGGCAACCTGTACGGAACACCGTGGGCCCCGGTCGAGGCGGCACTTGCCGCGGGGAGGGACGTGCTCTTCGACATCGACTGGCAGGGAACCCGGCAGTTGAAGGCGGCAATGCCGGCCGACATCGTTGGAATTTTTGTCTTACCGCCATCCATGGGGGAATTAAGATCGCGGCTGGAAAGACGGGCTGAGGACGACACCGACGTGATCGATCGCCGCCTCGAGAACGCCCGAGCGGAGATCGCACGTTGGCCCGAGTATGACTATGTCATCGTCAATCAGGATCTCAACGAATCCTATGAGGCGGCAAGGCGCATTCTCGAGGCCGAGCGTGCCGTCCGGTCACAAAATCAGGCCGATGCGCCACCCCCGGTGCTGCCTTACCGGCGTGCCAGTCAACCGGAGCTACCTGGGTTTGTCGCGCGATTGCTCACCGACAGCCGGTAGGCTCCACTTGCCCCCATTGCGCATACTCCAAGCGGTGTGCAACCCTTCGGGCCGGCTGAAGCGCAAGACAGGGTGTGTCGAAGCCCTCGATCGCATTGATACGGACTTCATACTTCTCCTGCCCCGTCCCGCGCTTGAGCGAAATAATCTTCGTGCAATTACAGTCACTTCGACAAAATCAGCCTTATACCAACGGCAGTTAAGTTTGACCTGTTTCGGCCCATTGGCGTGAACCGATTGAAGTGATGCGCTTTGGCCGGTGGATGAGATTGTTCCAGGCGTTGCAGCAGGCAACGATGACGTCTTCGTAGGTGTCGAATACGCGGTTGGACAGCCAGTTTTGCCTGAGAAACTGCCAGACATTCTCGACCGGGTTGAGTTCGGGCGAGCGTGGCGGCAGGAGTGCCAAGGCGATGTTTTCGGGAACCTGCAGCGTGCCGGCCCGATGCCAGGGTGCGCGGTCGAGGACGACCAGCGCGTGAGCCCCTGGGGCAACGGCCTGGGCGATCTCCTGGAGGTGCAGGTTCATTGCCTGGGTGTCGCAGTAGGGCAATGTCAGAGCCGCTCCTGTGCCGCGTTCGGGACAGATGGCGCCGAACAGATAGGCGTTCTCATAACGCTGATCCAGGGGTTGGCGAGGGCGACTGCCGCGCCGCGCCCATTGGTAGACGAGGCCATTCTTCTGGCCGATCCGTGCTTCATCCTGGAACCACACCTCGATCGCCGTGTCGGCAGCCAAGAGGCACGTCAGCTCGGCGATCCGGTCGGGGAAGTTTTCTTAAAAGCCTCGAGCTGGCGCGGGTCCTGACCGAGCGCTTGGGGACGGGCGCTGACATGCGAGAAGCCCAAGGCCTTCAACAGCTCACCAACCGAGCGCTCGGCATAGGTAATCCCGAAGCGCTCGTGGATGATCCGCTTGAGGTCGATGCGCCGCCATCGCACCACACCGTCGCGGGCGCGATCCGGGCCAGCCTCGACAATCGCGGCTAACTCCGCCATCTGAGCGTCGCTCAGCCATCGTGCCGGACCAGGGGGTTTGTGGTCGATCAGTCCGTCCGGACCGTCGGCATTGAACCGATGAACCCAATCACGCAGGGTCTGGCAATCCATACCGCCGATCTGTGCGGCGCGGCTCCGGCTCTCGCCATCATAGACCGCCGCCAACGCCAACAGCCGCATGGCCTGCTTGGCAATCTTGCTATCGTTCGCAAGGCGCCGTAGTGCAGCGCCATCGAAATCCGTTCGAAGAGGTATTCCACGATTCATCAACCGCCTCCTTCTCTGGAGACCTTGAATCACTAAACCAAGAGCCGGGAAACCCCGCAAAGGAGTCAATCATCAACGCCCTTGGTATAAAGTTCAGTCTAGTGGCCCGCATAGGCATTGGCGAGAGCAACAAAGCCGGCAATGTCGATTTCCTCGGCCCGGCTCGTCGGCGAAAGTCCGCTTCGCTCAAGAAGGACAGCCGGGTCCGAACCAAGCGACTTGAGACTTTGACGCAACATTTTGCGCCGCTGGCCAAATGCTGCTGCAGTTACCTTTTCCAGGGCCGTTGCCGTGCATCCGAGGGGCGCTGTCCTCGGCACGATCTGGACAAGTGAAGATGTAACCTTGGGCGGTGGTGTGAACGCGCGGGGCGAGATGTCGAAAACGATGCGCGCCTCGCTCCGCCACCCCGTCAGAACGCCGAGCCGGCCATATGCCTTGCTGCGCGGCTCGGCAACAATTCGCTGTGCCACCTCCTTCTGGAACATGAGCGTC
>JAAEOR010000032.1 GCA_024222895.1 Hyphomicrobiales bacterium
GCCATGGTTCCTGCCACGGTTTCGATACCGAGAAGTTCGCCAGCCGCACTGAACACCTGGTGACCGCCATTGAGAATGCGGATCTTCATTGTTTCGAAATCGCCAACCCGATCGGTGAAGGTCGCACCGGCCTCGTCCCACTCGGGGCGGCCGGCACAAAACCGGTCCTCCATGACCCATTGGCGAAAGGGTTCATGGGTAACCGGAGCGGCGTCGTCGATGCCGAAGTCCTGAGCAAGTGCGATTTCGTTTGGTCCAGTGGCCGGGACGATGCAGTCGACCATGGCGTTGGGGAATGTGCAATTTACGTCGATCCAGTCGGCCAGGCCTGGATCCGATAGCCGCGCCAGAGACAGGACCGTCGACTTCAGCACGTTGCCGTTGCCCTGGAGGTTGTCGCAAGATTGCCCGGTGAACGGTCCACTGCCCGCATCCCGGCGCCTTTTCAGTGCGGCAACCATGGCACCGAAGGCGGTCTTCGGCCGGTCGGGATTGGCCGCGTCATGGCGGATATCCGGGTGATTGGCGTCAAAGCTCTTGGTGCCGGCGTCGACGTAGTAACCGCCCTCGGTCACGGTCAGCGCGACGATCTTGATCCGAGGATCGGCCATCATATCGATCAACGGGCCGTTGCCTTCCTCCACCGGTACGAAGCCGATCATCGAACCAACAATCTCGGCCTTCCTGCTGTCGGGGCTGAGTTCGATCAGCGTGGTCATCCAGTCCTGCGCAGCAAGCTTCTCCCGCATGACCGCGTCGTTGGGGCGGACGCCGGCGCCGAAAATTCCGAATTCCTTGCTGAGGCCCTTGCGGAAGAGCTGCTCAAGATACCAGGACTGGTGCGCCCGGTGAAAATTGCCGCAACCGATGTGGACAATGCCGGGCGTGATCTCCCTGCGGTCGTAGCCCGGGCGCGCGATGCCCGCGTCGATATCGGGGAGCGTTGCTTCAGAAAGTTTCACCATAATCAGCCCTTTCGACACCGAACCTCATCGGAAAGCCAGCGGCGCCGTTTCCGACCTTTTGTCCGGGGAGTTGTGAACAGGATCACGCCCTCGAGGCCAAAGAGATGCCCAAGGTCTGGTGCGTGCATCGCGACGATTGCCGATTCCTCGATCAGCCCGTCCCCGGAACCGCTTCAACTCATTCAGTTGCCACCGTCCACAGCGGACCGGCGAAGGCGACTTCGATCGTTTCGGCAGTCGCCTTGCCGGCCTCCGCATTGATGTCGGCGATCGCCACGGTGGCACCCTCACCCGCAAACGCTGTCGCAAAGGCCCGCCCGATACCACGCGCGGCATCGGTGATCAGGGTGGTCTTGTCCTGCAGGCGGTTCATTCGATTCTCATGCCGTTTGCATCGAATTTGTGGATTCTGTCCGGTCGCGGTGTGAGCGAGACTTTATCCCCGCGGTGGAAGTCTATTTCGCCGCTGGCGCGGACCGTCATCGGGTCGGCGAGGCCGGTGTCGTGAATGTGAAAGAACGTGTCCGAGCCCAGATGCTCGGCAACTCCAACCACGCCTTTCCATGGTCCGCCACTGTCGGAAACCTCGATATGCTCGGGCCGGATGCCGATCGCGTGGGCTCCATGTTTCTGCGCTTCGGCTCCTTCGATGAAGTTCATCCTGGGTGAACCGATGAAGCCTGCGACGAACCTGTTGCGGGGGGAGCGGTAGAGTTCAAGGGGAGAGCCGACCTGTTCGATCACCCCGGCGTCCAAGACGACGATCTTGTCGGCCATGGTCATCGCCTCGACCTGATCGTGAGTGACATAGACCATCGTTGTGTCGAGCCGCTTGTGGAGTTCGGAAATCTCCAGCCGCATCCCGACCCGAAGCGCTGCGTCCAGGTTTGACAGCGGCTCGTCGAACAGGAACGCTGCCGGCTCCCGCACAATTGCCCGACCAATCGCGACGCGCTGGCGTTGCCCGCCCGAAAGCTGGCCGGGGCGACGGTCGATATAGTCTGTGAGGTTCAGAACGCTGGCGGCATTGTTGACCCGCTTGTCGATCTCCGCCCGGTCCATCTTCGCCATCTTGAGGGGGAAGGCGATGTTCTTTCTGACCGACATGTGCGGGTACAGCGCATAGGACTGAAACACCATCGCCAGCCCGCGTTTGGCCGGGGGCAAGGCGGTGGCATCCGCGCCGTCGATCTCGATCCTGCCGGAGGTCACGTCTTCCAGGCCAGCGATCAGCCGCAGAAGCGTGGACTTGCCGCAGCCGGACGGGCCGACGAACACGACGAACTCGCCCTCATGGATCTCCAGGTCCAGCGGCGGGATGACGCTGACGTCGCCGAAGTCCTTGGTTACCTGGCTCAGTTGGATGCTACCCATCTCCCATGCCCCCTATTTCACTGCGCCGAAGGTGAGGCCTCGGACGAGCTGTTTTTGACTGAACCAGCCGACGATCAGGATCGGTGCGATGGCCATGGTCGAGGCCGCACTGAGCTTGGCGTAGAACAAGCCTTCGGGACTGGAGAAGCTGGCGATGAACGCGGTGAGCGGCGCCGCCTTGGCGGCGGTCAGGTTCAGCGTCCAGAACGCTTCGTTCCAGGCGAGAATGACGTTCAGCAGCACAGTCGACGCGATTCCCGGAACGGCCATCGGCGTCAGGACGTAAAGGATCTCATTACGCAGGCTGGCGCCGTCCATCCGCGCTGCTTCCAGAATCTCACCGGGAATCTCGCGGAAATAGGTGAACAGCATCCAGATGATGATCGGCAGGTTGATCAGCGTCAGTACAATCACCAGCCCGATGCGCGTGTCGAGAAGGCCGGTGTCGCGGAAGATCAGGTAGATCGGGATCAGCACGCCGAC
>JAAEOR010000033.1 GCA_024222895.1 Hyphomicrobiales bacterium
CACTATCGATCGCCCTTCATTGATCCCATGTTAAGCCTCTGGTAAAGATTGGAAGATTGGCGTTTGGTGCGCGCGAAGTGCAGCACGGAGTGCCTATTAGCCTTGGAGTCTCGCGCGATTATACCTAAGAGTCGGACAACTGTTGGTCTCTCTACAGCGATTTCGGCGGGTGGCCTATGCTCTACCACCGCCGAGTTGAATTGGCGTCGTCGATCGCATTGCCCGGATAGGCGGGACAGACAGGCGCGATGACCTTCAGGGTAGCCGTCACGATGGCCCGCAAGTTGGATTCTTGAACACCACACAGAGGATAAGATGATGAGACGATCAACGATGTCGCTGTCTTTCGCGACGATTCTTTCCGGTTTGATATTCTGTCACCCGGCCATCGCCCAGGACGCGACGCCGGGATTTAACACCAAGATTCCGGAGGAGGTATTGACGCCCGATACGGTGGAAACCCGAATTGGGACGCTCGAATTCTTCGACGGGATCCCCAATGAAGAATCAGCGGCAGCGCTTTTTGCGAATCTGGATCTCAATCGCGGCCTGCAAGCCCTGCTCAATGGTATGCCGGCCTCCAATTTCGAGGCGGGCCGAAATGGACACATCGCATTGGGCCAAGTGGAGGCCAATCAAGCCATCATTTTTGACGGATTGATGGACAGCAATTCGTTGTTTCTCACCGGCAATGCCGGCACCGTATATTTCACCTCGTTTCTCGACCTGCAAAGAGACGGCCCGACTGTTGTCGAAATCCCGGGGGGATCGGGCCCGGGCATCATGATTGATGCATTTTCGCGCAATATTGTTGATATGGGACCTCCGGGCCCGCATCAGGGTAATGGAGGCAAATTCCTGATCCTGCCGCCCGGCTATACCGCGGCGGATTTCGACGGCATCATTGGGAAGGGCGAATACACGATTGCCAGTTCGCGCAGCTACGCGGTTTGGGTCCTGCTTCGTGGCTTCCTCAAGGACGGCAAACCGGATTTTTCCAGCCAGCTGTTCAGGAACGGTATCAAGATTTACCCGCTAAGCAGCGCCGCCAATCCACCGGAGATGGAGTGGATCAGTGGAACGGGTAAAGATTTCAACACGGTCCATTCTGCAAGCTTCAAGTTCTTCGAGGAGCTTCACTCGGTGATTGACCGTGAGCCGGTTGAATTCCTCGATCCCGAACTGCGTGGCCTGTTCGCCTCGATCGGTATTCAAAAGGGCACGCCATTTGCCCCCGATGAGCGGATGAAGAAGATTCTGACACAGGCCGCGAAACTAGGTAACGCGACTGTGCGCGCTCTTTTCTGGTACGAGCGGGATCAGGACGAGTTCCTCTATGAAGACAGCTACTGGAAGAGAGGAATGATCGGCAATTCCTATGAATATATCGAGGACCAGGGATTGGGCGGCCGCGATCTTGATGCTCGGGCACAATATTTCTACATGGCTACCTTCAATTCCCCGGCCATGGTGTGGAAGCTGATTGGCAAGGGGTCGCAATATGCCTGGGGCTATCTGGACAGCAATGGCGACTATCTGGATGGCGGAAAAACCTACAAATTGAACCTTCCCGGGGATGCGCCAGCCGAGAAATTCATGTCGATCGTGGTTTATGATTCGCAAACGCGTTCCATGCTCCAGACCAGTCAGCCCTATCCCAACAAAAACAACAAACGCGACAAGCTTGAGACGAACGATGACGGTTCGATCGATATCTACTTTGGCCCGGAAGCCCCCGAGGGCAAGGAAGCAAACTGGATTGAAACGCGACCCGACAAGGGTTGGTTCTCCCTGCTGCGTCTCTACAGCCCAACCGAAGCCTGGTTCGACAAGACCTGGCGACCGGGTGAAATCGAACTGGTGCAGTAAATCCGATACGTCCGGGGAAGTCGCCATGCGCTTCCCCGGCGTCGGCTTTCGCGGTGCTCTGCGACACGGGCTCTAGAAGGCGTTGAGCGGTAACGACGCGCTGACTACACATGGCCAAGGCGGCGGGCTTTGGTGACACCGGATCGCTCGGCGACCGTGGCCGCCTTGGTGGGACCGAGGGCGTTGAGACGGTCCAGGCATCTCAGGGCATCCTGCCGGTAGGCGGTCGCAAGCCCCATCCGGGTCTTTCGCCGACATTCGGGTCCCCGACCAGCTTGGCGAATTCCTTAAGCAGTCGCGCTTTCCGGGCGCGAGACCGCGTGGCCGGTAGGGCGCTGGATCCAGCAGAATCTCGACCAACCCATCCTCGAGCCGGACGGTCATCAACCCCAGGCCCTTCAATTCGACGACCAGCGGGTCATCGCTGCCGCGGGCGGCGACGACATCCGCCGATCCGACTTCGCCTTTGACCTGATAGCCCTGGGATTCAAAGCATCAACAAAGCGAAGCCTGCGGCGGCTGCTGCCCGTCCACTCTGTTCAAATTGAACAAGGTCATTCTATACAGGCCGGCGGTGGCTCGGCGACAAGACTGCTTGAGGGTCA
>JAAEOR010000034.1 GCA_024222895.1 Hyphomicrobiales bacterium
GCAACGCTTTCTCGCCAATGCCCTGGAGGTTGAGGCGGAGCAGGCCTTGAAGTGATGGAGCTCCAGCGCGAGCCGGCGATAACAAAGGACCGATGCGACGGTCCTGTTGCCGCGCAGTGATCGTTGTGCGTCGGCCCCGCGATGCATGCGAATTGACTGCACCTTCTATCTCGATGCGCGGATTTATCAGACAGAGGCGTTCCGCGCCTTCGTGGGTTGCCTGTCCGACTTCATCGAGGCGGCCGCGCGGAACCCGGACGACAGCCTGGCAAGCGTGATTCACAGAAACGACGTTGCGGCGCGCCTGCGCCGACCCGGAGCCGGCTCCCCGGCTCCGCGAACCTGAACCGCCCCGGCCCATTGATCGGGGCGGGTGAGCGTCCCCATATAGCGGTCGCCGGTGCCTTCGGGGTAGTCGGCAGGGCCCAAAGGCTGTATCGATCCCGCGATTTCCTTAAAGCACGATCCGGTTGTTCCGGATCGGATCGCTGCTTTTCGGCTTTGATTCTTCGCTCTTTCCGGGCGAAAAAGCGCACACAGTTTTACTGAAAACGCTCTAGCAGCAGTATCGTCATGAACCAAGCAGCCGCCAAGTCCACAGTTTATCCGCCAGCCGACGCCAGTCCCAGCTTCCCCAAACTCGAGGAAGATGTCGGCCGGTGGTGGGCGGATAACGCCGTCTTCCAGGGATCCATCGACCGCCGGCGCGCCCAGGGTGCCGACGAGTACGTCTTCTATGACGGACCGCCTTTCGCCAATGGGCTGCCGCACTACGGCCATATCGTCACCAGCTTCGTCAAGGATCTGGTGCCGCGCTACCAGACCATGCGCGGCAAGCTAGCCGAACGCCGGTTCGGCTGGGACTGTCACGGCCTTCCGGCCGAGCTGCATTCGGAGAAGGAACTCAACCTCTCGGGCCGTCGCGATATCCTGAAATATGGGGTTGCGCGCTTCAACGAACACTGCCGAACGTCGGTGATGCAGTTCCGCAGCGACTGGGAGTACTACGTCAACCGGGCGGCGCGGTGGGTCGATTTCGAGAACGACTACCGGACCATGGACCTGACCTACATGGAAAGCACCATGTGGGCGTTCAAACAGCTCTGGGACAAGGGGCTGGTCTACGAGGGTTACCGGGTTGTGCCCTATTCATGGGCAGCGCAGACGCCCCTGTCGCATTTCGAGACCAGGCTCGACAACTCCTACCGGGCGCGCCAGGACCCGGCGATCACGGTAACCTTCCAGCTGCACCCGAAGCCGGGCGAGTCGATCGCACCGAAGCTGCTTGCCTGGACGACCACGCCCTGGACGCTGCCGTCGAACCTGGGCCTGGCCGTACATCCCGAAGCCGACTACGCGCTCATGGAGTATCAGGGCGAGCACTGGATCCTGGCCGAAGCGTCACGGGAGCACTACGCCAGGGAACTGGCCGACTGGGTGAAGGTGGGAAGCCTCACCGGCAGCGAACTGATCGGGCGTAGCTATCGCCCGCTGTTTCCGTTCTTCGCCAGCACTGAAAACGCCTTCGTTGTCCTCGGTGGCGAGTTCATCGAGCTCGGTGAAGGCAGCGGCATTGTCCACATGGCGCCTGCCTTTGGCGAGGACGACATGGCGGTGGCACAGGCGGCGGGCATTCCCGTCGTCGATCCGGTCGACTTCGAAGGCAACTTCACCGATGACGTGCCGCCCTATGCCGGGACCAACGTCTTCGAGGCCAACAAGGCCATCATCCGCGATCTCAAGGCCGCGGGCGCGGTCGTGCGTCACGAGACCTATGAGCATAACTATCCGCATTGCTGGCGCACCGATCAGCCGCTGATCTACAAGGCAATCCCGTCCTGGTACGTCAAGGTTACGGCGTTTCGCGATCGCATGGTCGAACTCAACCGCGATATCACCTGGGTGCCGGATCATGTGAAGGACGGTATCTTCGGCAAGTGGTTGTCGAATGCCCGGGACTGGAACATTGGTCGCAACCGCTACTGGGGTGCGCCGATCCCAATCTGGAAGTCGGACGATCCGCAATACCCCCGGGTCGACGTCTACGGATCACTCGATGAGATCGAGCGCGACTTCGGTGTTCGGCCGACCGATCTGCATCGGCCGCATGTCGACGAACTGACCCGGCCCAACCCCGACGATCCCACCGGCCGGTCGACCATGCGCCGGGTCGAGGACGTGCTCGACTGCTGGTTCGAGTCGGGTTCGATGCCGTTCGCCCAGGTCCACTATCCGTTTGAGAACAAGGATTGGTTCGACGCCCATTTTCCCGGCGATTTCATCGTCGAATATATCGGCCAGACCCGGGGCTGGTTCTACACCCTGATGGTGATGGCGACGGCGTTGTTCGACAAGGCGCCATTTCGCAACGCCATTGCTCATGGCATCGTCCTCGACGAGGACAAGCAGAAGCTGTCGAAGCGGCTGAAAAACTACCCGGACCCTGTGGAGATGTTCAACACCCACGGGGCTGACGCGTTGCGCTGGTACATGATCTCTTCGCCGCTGCTCTCAGGCGGCGATCTCGCCATGCCAAAAGACGGGCGGGCGATCGGCGATGCCGTGCGCCAGGTCCTGCTGCCGATCTGGAACGCGTACTCGTTCTTCACGCTCTACGCCAACATCGACGGCATCAAGGGTCGGATGATCACGGCCGCCGACGCCGACCTCGACCGCTACATTCTGGGCAAGACGGCCGAACTGGTCGGGGCGGTCGAAACCGCGATGGATCGGCTCGATCTTGCCGCCGGCTGCGATGCGCTGCCGCCGTTTATCGAAGCGTTGAACAACTGGTACATCCGCCGGTCGCGGGAGCGATTCTGGAAGTCCGGGCAGGATGAGGACAAGCGGGCCGCCTACGACACGCTCTATACGGTGCTTGTCACCGTGTCGCGGACGATGGCGCCGTTCCTTCCCTATCTGACGGAAACGATCCACCGGGCGCTGTGCGACGGTGAGAGTGTTCACTTGCAGGACTGGCCGGATGCCTCGGCCCTCGTCGTCGATGAAGCGCTGGTCGAACGCATGGATCTGGCGCGCGCTGCCTGTTCGGCGGCCGCCTCGATCCGAACCGCAAAGAATCTCAGGAACAGGCTGCCGCTGCGCCGGCTGACCGTTGCCCATCCGAAACGCGCGCTTCTTGAGCCGCTGCGGGCGGTGATCGCCGAGGAAGCCAACGTCAAACAGGTGGACCTTGTGGACGATCCGGCGGGATTCGGCGCCGAGGTCCTGGCGGTGAACGCCCGCGTCGCCGGCAAACGCCTTGGCAAGGCCATGAAAGATGTGCTCGCGGCGGCAAAGTCGGGCGAATGGCGGAGGCTCGACGGC